>JBASFO010000111.1:0-2582 GCA_049653065.1 Minisyncoccia bacterium | reverse complement strand
ACCATACGCTCGCTTGATATTCTCGTCGAGGTGCATAAGGCGCTCGGACGCCGCGTGCGACTCCAGTCACTTGCAGAAGCAACACTCGGGAAAGGAAAGAAGGGTGATGGACTGAAAGCGATGGAGTGGTGGGAAGAGGGGCTCTACGACAAGGTCCGCGAGTACTGTATTGAGGACGTGCGTCTCACCCGCGAGCTGTATGACTATGCGCGAGAACACGGATCACTCAAATATAAAGATTTAAACCAGAAAAAAGAAGTGAAGATAGATACGACGCACTGGGAAGCTCCTCGCGAGGCTTCTTCCCTCACCCGTACGCTTGGCATCTGAAGTCTAAGATTGACGAAGTGACGCAAGAGCGGTAGGATGCGCCGATTCCCTGTGCCGTTTCTGGTACAGGGTACACCGCAACTTGAGGAGCGGCGCATGCACATAACGTTTCGCATCGACAAACAGACACCTCCTGAGCGCATCGCGCAGATTGAAGCCAACGTTCGTCGAGCGTTTGAGAATTACACAGCCTCAGAGCCGTTGTCTATCCCCTGTAGGCCCCAGTGCCTCATCGAGGCCTTTCCTTCAGAACGGCCCTACACTGCGGAAGGAGACGTCATGGGCCTTACTGATTTGGTACGTTCACACTGGTGGTCAGTCGCCATCACTATGGTCATGGAAGCAATCCGTAAGGAATTTCCTGGCCACGGCGTCGTGTTTTACACCAGAGGTGCCGACCATTACATGCTCGGCCCAGAGGATGAGCAAGCGGCGTACGTGTAGCGATTCAGACGTCCATCGATGGCCTCGCAAGGCCCTCGATGGACGTTTTCTTATGCACGGGGTGAACTTCGGGAAGGAGTAAGCCATGCTATCGTTTCTTATATGAATGAACGCATACCGCTTATACTCCCCATCGCTATTGTCCTCGCAGGTATCATCATAGGAATCGCCGTCTTCATGGTACGCATGAATGAAGTCTTGCCGGGGCCCACGGGCGATGTGTCACTCCTTCGCGCGGTGCGTCCCGAGGACCATACTATTGGGAATCCGGAAGCTCCCGTTACACTCGTGGTGTATTCTGATATTGAGTGTGAATACTGCAAGGAGTACCAAGAAGCACTCGAACAGGTGATGACCGACTACGGCCCTGGAGGAGAGGTGTTGCTCGTCTATCGTCACTTCCCTATTATAGAAGCGCATCCCGACGCTGCGCTCCACGCAGAGGCTGCTGAATGCGCTGGAAAAGAAGGGGGAGACGACGCGTTTTTTCGCTTTATAGACGCTGTACAACAAGCCTCTCCAGGCCCCCAGTCATTTGATCCTGCGCGCTACGGTACGGTGGCAGAGTCTCTAGGACTCTCTCGCTCATCGTTTCAATCATGCATCGCGGGAAGCGAGTTCGAAACTAAAGTAGCTGCTGATTTTGATAACGGGGTTTTGATAGGGGTAAGAGGCACACCCCATACTCTCGTCCTCATCAAGGGTGGCACGACCATTCCTATTTCGGGCGCCATTCCCTACCTTGCCCTAGTCGAAGTAGTCAAAGAGGCGCTCGCACAGGTAAAGGAAACACCTAGAGAGTAATGTAAGCACACTACTCACTCCTCCAAGAGCCGCAGTCGGTAGAGATCAAAGGAGTGCTCGCCCTCAAAGATATCTGAGGGATTCGGGAGGTAGCGGCGTTTTTCGAGAAGTTCAGCAGTTGCGTCGGAGAGGAGCCGAGAAAAGAGGGAGAAGGTTTCCTCCATGCGCTCATAGTCAAAGGTATAGCGCCGTAGTTGGTTTTTCTCATCCTTATTCTTTCCTTTCTTGCATTCAATCACAATGAAGCGCTTCACCGCCCGACCGTAGAGGTGCTGTACCGTGTAGTAATTGAAAACAGCTTGAAGCTGGTAGGCGGCTTTATCTCCGGTGTTTGAAAAAGAGGCTACAAACTTGTGATCGACAATATCAACGCATCCTGGATTTCCCTTTGATTCAACGACTAGATCAGAGACTGCTTTCACGGGAAGTACGAGTCCGTCTATCTCAGCGACTGCCTTTACCTCTATACCGAGTACAAGGTGGCGCGGTGCTTTCGCAAGATAAAACCCAATGGCTTGGAGATACTCACGTTCCATGGCGAGGCGTTTTGCTTTCTTTGCCGCTCTCGTTTTTGCCGCACCAAAGTTCAGTTCAAAGTCGGGAACGGCGCGAAGGCATGAGAGACCAGCCTCCGTCGCCTGTTCTTTTGAGAAGCCACCATAAAAATGCTCGAGGGCCACGTGTCCTGCTATACCCACAACGGAGGCGGGAGTACGCGGCGTGTCATATATTTTCTTCACATACCGCTTATACCAGACCAGTGGATTGCGCAAGAACGCCATCAATGACGAGTGGCTCCAGTACGCAATCGGGTACGAACCCTTCATTGATTTGCGCCGCGCCTTCTTCTTCGAGTTAGTCTTCCGCGCCTTCTTCATAGAGCTAGTATAGCGTTTCTGACTGTACATTTCCGACCGTACGTTTTTGATCGCACAAGAGTCAGTGTGTACGCACCTAGTTCTTGCATAAGTCTATAGGAATATAGTAACATCGTATGTTACTAT
>JBASFO010000110.1:0-2883 GCA_049653065.1 Minisyncoccia bacterium | reverse complement strand
AAGTTTCTCCACCTCTTGTTCCATTTCAAGGAGCACGGTACGTAGAGCCTCTTCAAGCCTCGGAAGCGTGCAATCTTTTGAAGGAGAGAAAATTGGTTCTGGGGTGCGCTCTCCGCGTGAGACCATGACTGAGCGCCCAAAGAGTCGTGACAGCGTCTTTGCTGCTTCCCGCGCCCGCTCATACGCTTCAAGGCGGCGTTTCAATTCATCCACATCAGACTCCTCTTCTTCGGAGAGCTCGAGATCGGGAATGAGTGAGCGTGACTTTATGAGGAGCAGTGTCGCCGCGACTTCTATGAAGTCTGCCGCGTCTTCTATGGGAAAATCTGCTTGGGTGCGCACATGCTGAATAAAGTCATCAGTTACCTGCGAGAGTGAGAGATCATTTACCAAAAGCTTCCGGTTCTCGATGAGGTCGAGCAAGAGTGCAAACGGCCCCTCAAATGCGGGGGTGCGTATAGTAAAGGAACTGGTCGCGGATACGCTTTCCATCGTTTATCAGTATACCCCTTACCACTTTTTATGAAAAAAGTGGTAAGGGGTAAACCCCCTCTCATCAGCGGTTAGTTCTTGTTGCGGGAGACGCGAATGAGGCCTGAGCACGGTACGATCTCGACGCCACGCGCCTCATACTGGTCGAGAAGAAGATTCATACCGATGGAGTCCGAGCTCATGTGGCCGGCAATTACGAGGTTTATGTGGTATTTCTGCGCCTCTTTTCGGTGTTCCTCAGAGGCATGCATGCTGATGATGGTACCCACTCCCGCGTTTGCAAGTTTCTCGTAGATAAGGTGCGAGCCCTCGGTACCGCCAGTTATTTCAAGTGGCGCGACTTTCCCCGCGCGGTTCTTCTCGCTTCCCGAAAAGAGCATAGGCCCCGCCTTTCCTTTCATAGCTTCTTTGTACTCAGGTATCTCCTTCAAAACGGCGAGCACATCCCCTACGGTTTCTGGGTCTTTGTCCTTGAATAGTTTTTCAAGGAAATTAAAAACAAGGTTATCGGTAATGGTGTGGGTGCACATAAACGAGAGACCAAGGAGGCGTGCGGCATCGACCGCCTGGGTATGATTTCGAGGACTAAACTTACGCGCTACTTCTTCGATGCGCTCGCGCATCACGCCCTCGGCGACGTTGACGGGAACCCCATAGCGCACCAGGTTGTCGACCTGCATATCCATAACCTCGTGGAGCGCGGCATACGGCGCGCCCGCAGGGTGGTGCGCCAAAAGCAAGTCAATACTTTTTCCCTGCGTGTTTAAGAGTCCGGCAACGGCCACCTCCCCGGTATCTATATCTATACCCGCCATAAGCGTGTCTACTTTTTGCTCCGGATCACCCGTCAGGATGCGAGAATCAGCAAAGGGGTGCCGTATGTCCTCGAGATCGTAGTGCTCCTGCACTCTCGGCGGAAGGAGTTCATATTCTTTTTTTCTTCGCGCCAGGTACTTTTCTATACCCTTACGACCGCGCGGATCAGCGTCAATTCCCGCCTCAACCGCAACTTCATATATTTCTTTTAGGGTCATCATGGTGTTTATTCGGTTACCGGGTTAGATAACAGGATATCGATGCGATGCATATCGCGCGGAAATGCGCTCGCCTCCTTCACATTCGCGAGGTTTAGCATACGTGCCGTGAAGCGCTCAAGACCCGTGGAGCATCCACCATGCGGTGGCATGCCGTACTTAAATGCTTGGAGATAGAACGAGAATTTCTTGGGATCCATACCGCGCTCTTTGATACGCTCCACCATCTCTGTATAGTCGTGGATACGCTCGGCTCCGCTATTTATTTCAAGACCGCGGAAGAGGAGATCAAAGCCCCGCGAGAGGCCCTTACTCTCCCCTCTTGTGTAGAACGCGCGGGCGGCAGTCGGGAACTTTGTAATAAACACAAAGTCGCACTGATGCTCCTTCAAAGCCCACTCACAAATCGCACGCTCATGCTCCGGGGTCATATCATCCTCAGGAGCGACTCCGAGAGTCTGGTGTGCCTCGGCGAGCGTCAGTATGGGGAATTTGACTCCTACGTGTGGCACCTGCGCCCCTAGACGAGAGAATTCTGCAGAGTGCTTTTCTCCTATCTGAAGCACCACGTCGCGCACGGTCTGCTCGAGCACAGCCATCACGTCAAACTCGTCTTGTATAAATCCCATCTCAAAGTCCATCTGGGTAAGCTCTGAGAGGTGGCGCGTGGTCGCGCTCTTTTCTGCACGGAATATCTTTGCAATGGTGAACACACGCTCAAATGCGCCCACCATGATTTGCTTGTAGAGCTGGGGACTGGTCGCAAGGTAGGCGGTCTTGTCGTTGTAGTAGCCTACGGAAAATACTGCAGAGCCACCTTCAGCGTCGCCGCCCACAAGCGCGGGCGCGACAAATTCAGTAAATCCTTGACGTTTCAAAGAGTTCCGATACGCGTCCAGTATGGTTGCCTGCACCGAGAAAATATCGCGATCGCGCTGGCTGCGGAGGGTATACGGACGATAGTCAAAACGAGTGTCGATAGTAAGATCAGTATCTTTATCAAACGGCAATTCCTCTGCACGCGAGAGGATTTCTATACCCTGTATCGAAAGCTCGATATCGCCGTTTTGTCGGTCGACACTATTTTTCTCTGGTCGTTTGTTCACCATGCCCTCAACCTGTACCACGTACTCAGTGCGCACCTCTTTCGCTGCCTCCATGGCGGGACTTGCGGGGAGTACGACACCCTGCACCGCTCCAGAGCGGTCGCGGAAGTCAAAAAACACCAATTTACCCTGGTCGCGCCGCACGTCTACAAAACCCGCTATAGATACGGTTTTGCCTATGTGCCCGCTAAGCTCACCCATGAGTACCCGTTCCGCCATATATACCGGTATAAAATAGCACGTCCCGTGGT
>JBASFO010000109.1:0-6286 GCA_049653065.1 Minisyncoccia bacterium | reverse complement strand
GATCTACACCGGGTGCAAAGGTGCCGAGCACACCAGCAACAGTGATGTCATTTGCGCTCGAACCATCTTCATTAAGCGCCAAGCGCGCTACATCTTGGCTTAAAAGCGTAGAAGGCCAGCGGAGATTCTCCCCCTCTTTCATCGCACTTCCCTGTATACCCGGCAAGAAAAGGACGTTTGAGAAACAGTTTTCTGTGCATAAGGGCGCGCCATCGTCCGCAAGCACTTGGAGGAAAAAGGCGCTTGCTGTATCCGCGCCTTTCATATAGAGAATTCCATTGGTGAAGCGTGGATCGCCGTCTACCCGATAGCTGAGAGACGCGGTATAGGAACGGCCGGTCTCAATGACGCAGTCGCTCTGCGGGGCGGTGAACTCCACTAGCGCCATATCGAGTGCGCCCCCTACGGGAAGGAGACGGTAGTTGTCCTGCTGTGGCCCGCTTGGATTCTTCCATGCGCTAAGCAGGGTGCAGATACGGGCATTTGTCGCAGAGTCTAATAGATCGAGTGCGAGTGTGCTATTTAAACTTTGGTCAGTTTCATGTACACGATTCCGTGCTATGTGTAGGCGAACGCGCGACACGGCTCCGCTCCCGATAGCAGTATATAGAGGAGCGGGTGCGAGTGTATGTTCTCTCCCGCCCGCGGCACCATCAAAAACAATGGAGCTGCTCGTAGTGTGCTCATCAATGAGAAGTCGCTCACCGGGACGTATCTCCGGTAGAGGCGGCGGCGGTACAATGGGTCCTATAACCTGAAGGAAAAATGCGCTCGTGGTATCAGAGCCTTTGGTATACAAAATGCCGTTGGTCCAGGTCGGATCGCCCGGCACGCGATACCCAAGACGAAATGAATAGGTGTCCCCCGCCACAAAGAAGCAATTGCCTCGTGGGTCGCTAAATTCAATAAGCGCAGCATGTGAGGCGTCGCCGATAGGAATCTCGGTAAAATTTGCACCACCTTCTGTACCCGAAATCAAAGTGCACGCGTAATTCTGGCTTGTCTCATCAAATACCTGTATATCCCAGGAGCGACCCGAGAGGCCGAGATCTGCATTCCGGGCCAAGTAGAGGCGGACTTTCGATACGTCTCCGGTCTTTTCTGCGGTGTAGTGCGGCGCAGGTGCGAGCGTATGCTCTCTGCCACCTGCGGCACCCGGAAACTCAATATCCTGGCTCGCATCCTCCTCTCGTATGAGGAACTGCTCCCCTGCTTCTAGGCCTAGAGCACCGGGTGTCTGAGCCTCTGCAAGAGACGGGAACAACGGCGCCAGAAGCGCCGCCAAGAGGAAGAGAGCACCCAAGCCCTTTTGCATTCCCGGCATTCAACCACTCTCCCCTCTTTTCGTCCAGTCCCCGCTAGTTCCGCTCCTTTTTTCCCTCCTCCCTCTCTCCATCACTTTATTATGACGTACGTCATAATAAAGTGATGGAGAGAAACACAAAATACAAAACGAGAGCTGTTAGGTTTCCAAATACACCCGCGTTACACAGCGCGAAGTTTAAAATGCTTGAGGAGCCACCCATCATTTTCTATATCATCTACGACCATATAGAGTAATCCTTTCCCGAGTTTAAATTCTTGTTTTAAAAGAAAGACAGCATCTTCGCAATCATACGGATATACCCACATGCTTTTCTGAAGCAATATAAAACCTTGATTGGTGAGAAACTCACGGACGCGTGCACGTAGGGTTCCTGCTGGTTCTTTAAAATCGTACGCAACCACGCGCCATTTTCCGTCCCAGCGTTTTGGTTTTGAAGATAAGCTTTTGCCTGCAAGCGCGTAGGACGCAAATTGTTTTCCTTTTTCGGTCAGTCGCAAGAACCGTTTTCCTTCCTTTCGTTCTACTTCCACATATCCCCTCTGTATCATCCGTCCAAGAGTATTTCTGAGACGATATTTCTCTGCCGGCACAAGACCCATTTTCCCCAGTGCACCAGCGACTCCGGGTGCGAGCACCCCAAGGGCGAGCACGCCCGCCAATCCAATAGTCGCGACGATAGCGCTGTTTATTTTTGAACGACGTAAGCGGCTTTCATTTCTTTTTTCTAAAACCCCCATCACTTTATTATAGCAATCGTCATAGTATTGTATATGGTCATTTTCATTGGATTCGTATGAAGCTATGAAGTTGGGAAATCAAGAGCTCCGACGCAAGCGGCGATGTAAAGGCTGCGCCACTATACGATCAACCAACGATGCGAGACAAGGAGGACGCGGGTGATTCTCCCCCTGGTTAGGAAATGGAGAGGAGACGGAGGCGCACGGGACGGCCACGTGTGAATTGGTCGCGCTCGAGGGAAGCAAGCACGGAGATCATTCCTCCTGAGGTGAGTGTTTTTACTCTGGGGCCAAGCTCTTTCTTTGCATAAAACGCGATACCTTCTATATGATCGAATCCATTTGAGGTGAGGGAGAGTTTTATGTGCTCTTCTGCTTTCCCAAACCATGAAACCGTGGAGAGGTGTAGCTCTTTGAGAGCAAACACAGGCTTTTCATTACCCATACCGAAAGGCGCGAGCCGCGATACGCGCGAGAGGAGTGCGTGAGTCGCATCTTCTATAGAAATCTGTGCATCGGCACGCGCTTCGCTTCCTGCATCTATACATGGAGGAAGCAGCGAGAATGCTTCACAGAGTTTCTCTTCAAAAGAAAAGACTTCTTCATCTTTTACGGTGAAACCGCCGGACGCGTGGTGACCGCCGTATCCGGAAAACACATGCGCCGCAGTTTCCATGAGCGCCACTACCGAGACTCCTGGCTTCCCTGCGCGACACGAACCCTTCAAAGACACGCCTCCCTCGCGACCCCACAAAAAGACCGGGCGCTCAAATTCCTCCGCAAGCGTGTTAGCAACGAGCCCCAAAAGTCCGGGTCTCCAGTCGGGGTCCCCAAGCGCAAGTACCTGTGGCAAAGTGCCGAGCGCTTCGCGTTCTTTGATGCGCTCTCGTGCGGCTTTCGTTATGGCGCCCGCAGACGCGCGGCGCGAGCGGTTTACCCGTTCGAGTTCTTTTGCAAGCACCTCGGCCCGCGTCTCATCCTCCGTCGTGAAAAGCTCAAACGCGTCGCGTGGATTTCCCATGCGACTTGCGGCATTTACTCGCGGAGCAATCATAAAACCTACGTCCTCTTCAGAGAGCCCTCTTTGGTCGACCCGTGCTGCCTTCAGAAGCGCTCGAAGTCCGAGTCGAGGCGATTTTCGCATTACGATAAGTCCGTACTTGGCGATGACGCGATTCTCACCGACCAGAGGAACCATGTCAGCAATAGTTCCAAGTCCCGCCATATCAAGGAGCCACTTCTCCCAACCCTCTGGTATGTCTGTGGCCCACCTGGCACCCTCGGCGCGGCCAACCGCGAGCACCGCACACACGAGTTTCCACGCAAGTCCTGCGCCGCAAAGCTCCTGAAACTCATACGTCTCTCCTTTCTGTTTTGGATTTACGATGGCAAAAGCGCTCGGAAGTACGGGACCTGGGATGTGGTGATCGGTCACGATGACATCCATTCCGAGTTTCCCCGCGCGTGCAATAGGCTCGAGATCTACAATGCCGGAATCAACCGTGATAAGTACCTTCGTCCCCTCTTTTGCAAGCTTCTCGACTCCCGCGACATTCACGCCGTAGCCTTCAAGGTGCCGATGAGGAATGTAGTTGTCAAAGTTGGCTCCCGCTTTTTTCAGGAAATCATGAAGAACGACGCCGCCGGGGATGCCATCACAATCATAGTCACTCCACACACTGATACGCTCACCCGCCTGAAGGGCACGCGCGATTCGTTTCGCCGCTTTCTCCATGTTACGTATGGTGAGCGGATCGCCCACCTGTAGTTCATAGGAAGGAGAGAGGAATGCCTCTGCCGCTTCGCGTGTGCGGATGCCGCGACGCGCCAGGAGTCCCGCAACGAGTTCGTCATACTCTGCGAGCTCGTGACGCACGTTCTCGTCGAGGGGTTCGTGAAGTGCAACCATAGTCCTTCGTATTGTATCAAAACGTCTGCTCCTGCTATCCTTTCCGTATATGGAAGCATGTCTTTTCTGTAAAATAGTCGCGGACGAAGTACCGTCCGAGAAAATACGACATGAGAGCGAGAAGGTGGTTTCGGTACTTGATATTCACCCTGTACGTCCCGGACACACCCTCATCATTCCCGAGGCGCACTACCAATGGTTTTGGCAGATGCCGGATGACCTCGCCAATGATGTGTTCAAAATTGCGCGTCAAGTCGCTGAGAAGCTAAAACAAGAGTATGCGAGCGACTATGTAGAGCTGTCCATTGTAGGAAAAGATATACCGCACGTGCATGTGCATTTGATACCGAGAATGTGTAACGATGCCAAAGCCCTACCCTAGTACTTTGATACCGGGCAATGTGCCGTAGGCGAGGAAGTCGAGCATAGCGCCGCCGCCGGTAGAAACAAAGGAGAAGTCACCGAGAATGCCGAGGTCCTCGACCGCAGCGATAGTGTCGCCGCCTCCCAGTATCGAGTACGCGTTTGAACCCACAATCGCTCGCGCCAACACTCGCGTAGCATCAGCAAACCCATCCTCAAAAAGACCAAGTGGGCCGTTCCACAGTACGGTCTTCGCGGAGTTTACGAGCTCGACGAGCGCCGCAGCGGTGTGTGCTCCCGCATCAAGTATCATCTCGCCGTCTTGCACCGCGTTTGCGCTACAGGTACGTCCGGCTGCACGCTTCTCGTGCGGAGCGGCGACCACCACATCAACCGGGGTGATGAGTCGGGGATTCTTGAGAAGTTCCCGTATTTCTTGTTGACCTTCTGATGAAACAAGCGAAGCGCCCACGGAAAATCCTTTTGCCATAAGAAAATCATTGGCGAGCGCGCCACCCACAAACACATGGTCATAGGAGCGAAGCAGTGCCTGAAGCACTGGCTCCTTGGTAGAGAATTTCGCGCCGCCAATCACCGCGAGCGCGGGTCGTGCGGGCTTCAATGCTTTTGTGAGCTCGGCAACTTCCCGTAGCAAGGTAAGACCAGCATAGGAAGGCAAGAGTGTGGGAACGCCCACGATAGATGCATGCTCTCGGTGACAGGTATCAAATGAATCCTGAACAAACACATCCGCAAGAGAAGCGAGTTCTTTCGTAAACTCTGGGTCGTTCTTTTCTTCTCCGGGATTCCGCCGTAGATTTTCAAGCATAAGTATCCCTCCCGGCGGTAGATCGCGCGCAGCCTCTCGCGCTTCTTCTCCCACCGAGACTCCACAAAAGCGAATACCTGGTACGAATGGTTTCAACGCTTCATACATAGGGAGAGCGCTCTCGGTACCTTTCCCGCTTACATGCGTCGCCAGTATCACCTTCGCATGTCGGCTCCGTAAAAACTCGATGGTAGGAAGCGCTTCTCGTACACGCACTTCGTTCACCGCTTGAGAGGTGCGTAGAAGCACGGGAATGCCCTCAAGCTGAGGAATATCACGAAGTGTCCGCATGGCGCTTACGCGAGCGCTCGTACCAGCGCAGAAAAGGTTTCAGGCTCGGCACTTGCGCGCCCTACCAGAAACCCGTCCACACGACTTCCCTTCGCAAGGGTACGTACGTTCTCCGCGTCTACGGAACCTCCGTAGAGAATGGTGGTCTTTTGTGACGCTTTCCCCGGTACATACTCTCCGAGTACTTTGCGTATATAGAGCATCATCTCAATGAGATCCTCAGCATGCATTGCATCCTGACTTCTTTGCCCTATCGCCCACACTGGTTCGTAAGCGATTACTATTTCTAGACGTTCACGAGAAGAAAGTTTTGTGTAGACCGCGTCTAATTGCCTTCTAATCTCAAGCAGGTATCGCGCGTCCTCGTCGCGCTCTTTTTCGCCAATGCAGAGCACGGGGATAAGCCTATGCACCACTGCACGCTTTACCTTTTCTGCGATGAGCGTATCGCTCTCCCCACGTGCTCGGCGCTCGGAGTGACCGATGATGACGTAGGAGGCGCCGGCGGAGAAAAGTGCTGAGCCTACTACCTCTCCCGTCGCGCTTCCCGTCACACTCGCTGAAATATCTTGGCCTGCAAATGCAATCTTGGTGCGCTTCCCCGCCGCGAGAAGTCCCAAGAAAGGCGCGGGGGGTGCAAGCACGAGTTTTATCCCGCGGGTTCTTGCTGCGATACGCTTTGCCGCTCCATATATCTTCTTCGCCTCCTCACGATTCTCAACATACGCCTTCCAATTTCCAATGATAAGCATGCCCCTATGATACCAGGTCGTTGTTCTTGGGTCCGTAGACACTAATTACTCTTCCTGACCAAAACCCCATCACTTTAT
>JBASFO010000108.1:0-4891 GCA_049653065.1 Minisyncoccia bacterium | reverse complement strand
GAAGTTCGGGTGCGACCCATGATTACCATTGAAGAAATGATGGATCGGCTCATGGAACGAGTTCAGAAAGCCATCACTATGTCATTTAAAGAATTCTCTCTCGATACAAAAGAGCGTGTAGAGGTTATCGTTTCTTTCCTTGCACTTCTTGAGCTCGTGAAGCAAGGCGCGGTGGACGTACTCCAGCACCGCAATTTCGACGATATCCGCATTACCAATACTTCCACCGAGACCCCGAAGTACGGCTAGGAGCACACGCAACTTCTAAGGCGTCGCCTTAGAAGTCTCATGTCCTGTGCAACACCTGGTGTTGCACAGTTTCCGAAGAATTGTTGATTAGTTATAGATGTGTGGTATGATGTAATCACTCAAGCGGGAATGTTTTCGCTTGAAACGGAAGGACGTAGTGTAATGGAAGAAAAACCTTTCCATGAATCTATCGTGGACTCTCTGGTGCTTTTCCGGTTTAGGAGTTATACCTGGATCGAGCCGAGACTGAGCGCTTTTGGCCACCTCATCGTGAGGACGAAAATCCCCGCAAATCACGACGCGATTCTTGCGGCGTGGCTTGCAATCGAGGGGACTGACCCTAACGATTTGGTCGCCCAAGCGATTCGCGACAAAAAAACCATCGCTGAGACGGCGAAAGCTGAAAAAGCGGCGAAAGAAGAAATTTGATCGAGTTCTCGACCACCCTTAACCCCGCGCCCTCAGAGGGCGCGGGGTTTTCTTTTTGATGTGTTTCTCCCCAGGCGTCAAGGTGGTATCGAGGGCAGGGAGGCGGTATTCTATACCTATCATGCTCACTCCTCCGGCACAGCTGGAAGCCATTTTGTTTGCTGCAGGTGAACCGCTCAAAAAGGAGCGGCTCGCACACGTGATTGGGGTTACCCCGGCGCTTCTTTCTAAGGCTATAGATGCGCTCCGCGAGAGTATGGCGGGCCGCGGCCTCTCGCTTATTGAAACTGATGATGAGCTTGAACTACGCACACATGCGGAAGCTTCGACCATAGTAGCAAAGCTCCGAGAGGCTGAGCTTTCTCGCGACCTCGGGAAGGCGGGACTTGAGACGCTTGCGATAATTCTCTATGGGGGAGGCGCCACCCGCGGCGCCATAGACTGGGTACGGGGCGTTAATTCTTCCCAAACACTTCGCTCATTGCTTATGCGCGGACTCGTCGAGAGAACAGAAAACAAAGAAGACGCGAGGCGTCCGCGCTACGTTGCTTCGGTTGACGCACTCGCACACCTTGGCGTTCCTACAAAAGAATCGCTTCCCGGATATGCGGAACTTTCAACCCTTCTAGGCGAGAAAGGTGGAAGTGCAGCAGTACCGCTATGACGATGCAAGACCTGAGAGAGTTGGTGGAAAGACTTGAGGAAAGACGCAAAGCGCGTGAGTGGCACGACATCGCTATCGCGCTTCTTCTTTGCACCACACTCCTTGGCGCGGGTGCACTCCTTATTCCTCGTACATTCCCAGGAACATCCGAGAAGACCGTTACAAACACCGCTCCGCGCGAAAGCGCATTTGACCTCGTACGTGTTTCTGCAAAGGCGGCAATCGTCTACGACCTGGTGACGGGGGAAGTGCTCTATGAAAAGAATGCTGAGGCGCAGCTTCCCCTTGCCTCTCTCACCAAACTCCTCACGCTCTTTGCCGCCTCCGACGCACTCACCGATGATGCGCCGATTGTCGTCTCTCTACACGCGATGGCAACGGAGGGAGAAACAGGTTTCAAAGAGGGCGAGGCGTTTACCTTTGAAGAATTGGCAAAGCTCGCTTTGGTGGGAAGCTCAAACGATGCGGCGGCTGCAATTGCGGAAGCCGCAATTGTAGCGGCAGACGCGCCAAACGGCGGCGCGCTGCTTGCAAGCGCCGCAAGCGCCATAGGACTCACCCAGACCTATGCATTAAACGGCACGGGGCTTGATGAAAACCAAGGTATCGCCGGGGCCTACGGCTCCGCGCACGATATGGCACTTCTCTCCGGCGCGCTCCTCTCCCGTGTGCCCGGTATCATTCGAGCAAGTATTAATCCTACGGTTACCGCTCGCTCGCTCACCGGGAATTCCTATACGCTGAAAAATACCAATCCCGATACGTCCCACGTCCCCGGCCTCATCCTCTCAAAAACTGGATACACTGATCTCGCCGGTGGAAATCTCTCTATCGTCTTTGATGTGGGTATCGGCCACCCCATCGCGATAGTCGTACTCGGTTCTACCAAAGAAGAGCGCTTTACCGATATCGATCTTCTCGTGCAGGCAACTATCGCTGATTTTTCCAGTCTCACGCTATGATTCTCGACGCTGCTCGCGTCCTCTTGCCTTTTATTGCGTCATTTTCCGTAGGAGTCTTACTCGCACCCCTCCTTTCTCATTTCCTCTATACATTCAAAGCGTGGAAGAAAAAATCCGGGAAGGGCAAGGGATTGGGGGACGATACCGGTACGCCACTTTTTGATGAGCTTCATCGCGTGCGCGAGATCTCTGCACCGAGGATGGGCGGGATACTCGTATGGATTTCGGTTGCCTTGGTCGCTGGGGGATTTGCGAGTCTCGCGTTTTTCTTTGGAGGAGTATGGGAAGAACTTGACTTTATTTATCGCGGCCAAACCTGGCTGCCGCTTTTTGCGCTCCTGTGTGGTGGAGTGATTGGCTTACTGGACGATTTTCTTGAAGTCTCACAAAGTGACGGGGGATTGCCGCTTTCGTTTCGCCTGCTCCTCGTTACTCTGCTCAGCGCGTTTGCGGGTTTATGGTTTTATGACAAGCTCGACGTCTCGGCAATAGGTATTCCGCTCCTTGGCCCCTTTGAGCTCGGAATTCTCTTTGTACCGTTTTTTATTCTGGTTACGCTCGCACTCTACGCTTCCGGCATCATAGACGGCATCGATGGTCTCGCGGGCGGCATCTTCGCCATTATTTTCATGGCCTATGCGGGAATAGGATTTGCGCAAGAGCAGTACTCACTCGCCGCGTTTTCGGCAGCAGTCTCGGGAAGCCTTTTTGCCTTCCTCTGGTTTAACATCCCTCCTGCACGCTTCTACCTCTCTGAAACCGGCACGATGGGGCTCACGTTGGCGCTCTCAGTCACGGCATTCTCGACCGACGTGCTCGCCGAAGGCTCTGGAGTCGGCGTCCTCCCCATCATCGCGCTTCCGCTGACCGCAACCGTGCTGACGAGCATCGCGCAAGTAGTCTCAAAAAAGTTCTTTGGAAAGAAGTTATTCCATATAGCACCAATCCATCACCATTTTGAAGCTATCGGGTGGCCACCCTATAAAGTGGCGATGCGCTACTGGGTTATCACTATTATTTCAAGTGTATTAGGACTCTCCCTCGCCTTACTTTAGAGGATGGCTAGCCAGGTAGAAACCTTTCGCGAGAGGGTTTCTGTGGATTTATGGACGCGCTTGCCAAGTATTAAGGAGCGAAGCGACGAAGGATGGTTTAGAATAAAAGGAGTATGAAACTAAAAGGACTCTCCGGTGACCGCGTCTTTTTCTTCATTGTCGTCATCCTCGTAGTGGGTGGACTTGCTATGTTTGTCTCTGCTTCTTTGGGACTCCTTGCGCGTGAGGCAGGCGCCACTCCTTGGCGCCTTGCATTTACCCAGCTCGTGCTTGGCCTTATTCCGGGCATACTGGCACTTCTCGTCGCGCGGTACACGCCTCCGAGACTCATCGAATGGGCCGCGCCCTTCCTCTATATCGGTGCCCTCCTTCTCACCCTGCTCGTATTTGTGCCGGGAATAGGAGAGGAATTCAAGGGCGCGCATCGATGGATTGACCTTGGATTTACGACAGTGCAGCCAGGAGAGTTTCTCAAGATCGGCGTGGTGCTCATGCTTTCGTGGTGGTTTGCAAAGACAAAAGGGAAGATTGAGGAGCTTCAGCGGGGATTCATACCCTTTGTTGCCATTATCGGTATACCGATTCTGATTCTCCTTGTGCAACCCAATACCTCTACGGCGCTCGTGATTGGAGCCTCAGGATTGGTGCTCTACATACTTGCCGGAGCGCCCTGGCGTCACATTCTCCTCATTGTGCTCCTCGCGGTTCTGGGAGGAGCAGGACTCATCGCCTATCGACCCTATCTCATGCATCGAATTACTACGTACATTACTCCAAGTGCAAACAGTCAAACGACCGGATACCAAATCCAGCAATCCCTCATCGCCATCGGTTCGGGCGGCGTGCTCGGGCGCGGATTCGGACAGAGCGCGCAGAAGTTTAGCTATCTTCCGGAGGCACACGGCGACTCCGTGTTTGCCGTATACGCAGAAGAGTTTGGACTTCTCGGCGCGGTCATTTTGATACTACTCTTTGTCGGTTTTGCGCTCCGCGGGTTCGCGATTGCGGCTGACGCTGCGACGCTTTTCGCGGCGCTTGCGGCGACGGGACTCACCCTCATCATCACCCTCTCTGCGTTTCTTAATATAGGCGCGATGCTCGGAGTACTGCCGCTCACGGGCCTTCCGCTTCCGTTTGTTTCTCACGGCGGCACCGCGCTCCTCGTCGCCCTCGCCTCAGTGGGCATCATCCTAAACGTCGCCGCGCATCGCAAGCATACATAAGCATCCTCTTAAGGCTTAGTGTTTTCATGCTAAAATTACACTACTATGAAGGTCGTATTTGCCGGGGGAGGCACCGGAGGGCATTTCTATCCCCTTATCGCCGTCGCTGAGGAGATCCATGCCCTCGTGCGCGAGCGTCGCCTCATCCCCCCCAAGCTCTACTACATGGCACCTGACGCCTATGACGCCGAAGCGCTCTTTGAGAATGAAATTGCGCATATCTTTTGCCCGGCAGGGAAGTGGCGTCGGTATTTCTCTTTGCAAAACTTTACAGATATCTTTGCCACTTGTGCAGGGCATTTCTCTGCT
>JBASFO010000107.1:0-5034 GCA_049653065.1 Minisyncoccia bacterium | reverse complement strand
CATATAGTAACATCGTATGTTACTATATTCTATAAACGAGGGCGCCGCAAACGTGGTGTGTTTGCAGCGCCCTTTCCTTCCTGATTCAAAGCCCGCAGCGTTTCCTTGCCTCCTCCATGTGGAAGGCATTCATGGCATTTAGAATGCCAGGTGCTTCCTCACTCAGGCGCCACGAAACGTTCCCGCGCAAATCGCACACATCTTCCGCATCAAGGAAGATGCTCACAATTTCCTCGCGCCGCTCACTGCTCGTTTCCGGCAGCAAGTACAGCGTAATCAGATCGTGGAGCGCGGCGTCCCGCTGCTTCTTTGTCGTCTCTCCAATCTTTCGATTGTAGAGCGTGTTGACTGCACGCTCAAACGACGGTGGCGTCTCAACTAGAGCAGAGGCTTTCACCGCTGCCAGAGCTTGGCGGCTTGAATCTGAAAGAAAATCACCAATGGCCATTGCTGGACCCCCTGGTGCTTGGCACATAGATACACGGCGAGCGGGCCAAGAGTCGCTCCTTCCGATAACGCTATAGTAGCACCGATGTCGTATATGTCAATAGAGAGAAAGAAACCGTCCCCGTGGGGGCGGCTTCTTTCTTCTTCCCTTTTTGAAAGGATTTAGCGAATCTCGTAGGTGATGGAAACCGAGACGGTAGTTTCCTGCTCTCCGGTTGGAAGTGAGGGCGCCTTCATCATCTCCGGAGCTCCCATGGCCATATCAAATCCGCCGCCCATGCCGTCATAGGCTATGGGGTAACCTCCTGTGTTTTCGTAGAAGGAAACGACCTTCACGAGACGCACCCCGAGCTGCTCGGCAAGCACCTTCGCTTTTGCCTTTGCTTCCTTGATGGCCTCCTCGCGTGCGACGTTACGAATAGCGTCATCCTCGTCAACCTGGAAACTCGGGCCACTTATGTTTTGCGCGCCGACGGTGCCGAGAGCCTCAAGCACGTCGCCCGCTTTGGCGGTGTCGCGCACTTTTATCTCTATCGTCTGCGAGACCTCATAGCCGATAATCTTTGGTTCACGATACTCAGGACACACCCCCCCGTAGCAGGGCTGCTGATAGTCATACTTTGGGTACACGTTGTACGCGATAGTCTTTACATCTTTATCCTCTATTGAGATTCCTTTCACTGCCGCGAGTGCGTCATCGGTTTTCTTGGTTGCTTTCTCTTGTGCTGCAGCAACGCTCGCCGCCTCCTCAGTCACCGAGAAACTGATGACTGCGAGATTGGGTACTGCAGTACCCTTCCCCGTACCCTCAACGGTGATGGTGTTTGAAGGATACACATCGGGTCGTCCAATGTTTTGCCAAGCATTAATAGCAAGCGCAAGCAAGAAAAGTGCGAGTACCCCAAGTGCCGCGGTTGCCGCATAGCGCACCGACTTCGTTGCTTTGAGAAATGTTTCACCAAATGATTCGTTCATGGATGGGTAATTAAGAGTAGATGATCTGCACTATATCACGGACGCATACCCCTGATTTTTGTGACAAAAATGCTATCCTAGGGCCCATGTCACCCTTGTGGGCAAGTGTTATCGCGGTCGGCGCAATTTCTTTGGTCTCGCTTGCAGGCCTTGCCATGCTTTCTCTCCGGCAAAGTCTGGTGCGACGCACACTCTTTTTGCTTGTGGCGCTTGCCGCAGGAGCACTCCTAGGAGACGCTTTTATTCACCTTATTCCCGAAGCATTTAGTGCGGTTGATACCACTCTAGCGGCGCTCTGTGTACTCGGAGGCATTCTCTTGTTTTTTCTTCTTGAGAAATATCTCCATTGGCACCACAGCCACGGTGACGAAGAGTATTCGCCCGAGCACGCACGAATACATCCGATTGGGAATCTGGTGCTTATCTCAGACGGAGTTCACAACTTGATCGACGGAATTGCCGTTGGTGCCGCATTCATGGTTTCAACCGAAATTGGTATCGCGACCACGATAGCAATCGCGCTCCACGAAATACCGCAGGAGATAAGCGACTTTGGGCTGCTCCTTCATGCGGGATTTTCTCGAGCGAAGGCTCTGTTCATGAATTTTATTTCGGCGCTCACCGCCTTCGCCGGTCTTGCACTTGTATTCTGGCTTGGTGAGGCACACGCAGGATTTGTCCCTCTTATTGCAGCGTTCACCGCCGGAAACTTCATCTACATTGCGCTCGCAGACCTTGTACCAGAACTGCAAAAGACGACTGAGGGGAAACGTTCATTCATACAGGTGGCAGTCGTCCTACTTGGCATAGGACTTATGCTTGCTCTTAGCATGTTCGAAACACTCGGATCGTAGAACTAGTCCTACCCTCCCACCCGAAGGCTCGACAGCATTTTGAGAAACACACGGTGCTCAGGTAGATCACTCACCACAAGCTCGGGATTCATCCAATCAGCGACATCTCGTTCGATGAGATCAAAGCTGTACAGCGTGATGCCTCCCGAGGGAATCTGTATCGGAAGGTAGTAGCGTGTATGTACCTGTCCTTCAAAGCGCTCGATCATGACGTAGTAGAACATCTGGCCCGCGACGACGATTTGTTCGAACTCGCTCACGGACGTTGCCGGTAGGCCGCTTGGAGAAAAGATGGTATCGCGCACAATGTTGTCTTCTGCATCTTCTAGAGATTGATCTTCAGGGTCAACACCGAGACTACGAAGTACGATGAGGTGTGGGACGCTACCTGCAGAAGGTTTTTCAAACTGGCGGTGTGTGGTTTGGTCTCCCTCCTGCTCCCTCTCGATGCTTGGCGACGGATTTAGTACATATCCTTCGGGAATCGTCACATAAAGTTCCGGTACGGTACCGAATGCCATTTCTCTCGGGCAGGGTGCGAATTCGCAGGAGGGGCCAGTGCGCCCCACTGAAGTTCCATCGGGACACACCTTGGCGTCGCGCGTACACACAGCCACCTGAGGAGTACCCGTATTCTCCATTACATTTCGGTAGAGAAATCCCGCAAATCCTAAAACGATGATAAGCACGACTCCTGCGATAAGGGATTTCATAGACGCTAGTGTAGCAGAGAGGCCCCGCCGAAGTTCCGGCGGGGCCTCTCTTTCAGGTCAGAGCTGTTACTTTCTGAGTGAGTCGCGAATCTGCTCGAGCACGACGAGCTCGTCGCTTTTCTTGGGAGCCTCAGGTGTTTCTTTTTTTTCTTTCTGCATCTTGTTGATTCCCTTCAATGCCATGAAGAGTACGAACGCCACGATGACAAAATCAAACACTGCCTGAAGGAACACGCCATACTTTATAAGGACCGCATCACCTATTCCTGTCTGCAGTGATACTGCGAGCTCCGAGAAGCTTACACCGCCAATAAAAAAGCCAATGGGCGGCATGATGATGTCCTCGACAAGCGAGGAAACAATCTTCCCGAACGCAGCACCGATAATAACGGCAAAGGCTAAGTCAATCACGTTCCCACGCATCGCAAACGCTTTAAATTCTTCGATAAGTTTCATATGGATATATTATAACAAAGCGGGGGCCGAGGCCCCCGCCCTTCACTTCTTAACACAAAAGAGTGTCCAAGATTCCTCGAGGAAACTCCTTCCGCGTCCTTGTTGTATCGATGCAAGTACGTAGGGAATTTCTTGTGTCCTTAATTTCGTGTTTATTGACATGTAACAAGAATGGAGGTGTTCTCCCGCTTCCTGGTAACCAAGACCCCTGAAGCCTGTTTCCTGTATTTTCCTCAGAACCTTCCTGTATCTATTCGACCACTCAAGCGCCCACACTTTATTCCAGTCGGAAAAAGAGGCAGGGTGGTTCCGGTCCGGACGTCTTTGCTTACGCATGAACACCTCCTTGTTTGTACGGAGTTCAGTATCCTTATAGCACTTCTGTAGTATATGTAAACTAGTGGGCGACCGACGGGACTTGAACCCGTAAACCGCTTGGACCACAACCAAGTGCTCTACCAGTTGAGCTACGGCCGCCATGCGCGCGTCTGCACGCATCGCAGTTATAGCATGCATTGCTAGCCTTCGAAAGAAGACTGTGGCAGAATCCGCACGGACCATCAGCTCTAGAAAAAGGAGGTACCGATGGAAAGCAAAACGGCGCACCTTCCTTGGTGCGTAATGAAAAGAATCGGGTGTTGGTGTGAAGTACAACGCTATGCACTCGTGCTCGCCGTCTGCCTCTTGGTGTTTTTCATCCAGGTAGTCGGCGGGTATGTAGCGGGAAGTGTCGCCGTACTTGCGGATTCGGCACATGTCGCTTCCGATACGGCTTCGACGGGGCTCTCACTTATCATCGCCACGCTCGCACGGACGCACCATGATGAGCATGGGCTCCGGGACTTCTGGTCGCGCGTAAGCGCGTTCCTGCTGTTTTTGGTGCTCGCGTGGATTGCATGGGAAGCAGTTGAGCGCCTATGCAGTCCGCAGGAGGTCGACGGTCAGCTCGTTGTTGCGGTCGCTTCTGCCGGGCTTCTCGGTAACCTCATCCAGTATCGGCTCCTCTATAGAGAGAAGACATCGACCGGACGAGTACAGCGACTCCACATCCTGCAAGACCTCGCCTCGAGTGCAGCGGTTGTTGTGGGCGGCGTATGCGTGTGGGCATTCGGGTGGTCTGCCATCGACCCCTGGCTCTCGCTCGGCATTGTCGCCTTCATGATTCCGGCCGCGCTTCTGCGAACCTTCGGAAAAGCGGATGCACATCACGGGCACCACCACTAGTACCTTCTCCGGACCGCTTCCCTTTTGAGGGGGCGGTCCGGATTCTTTATTGGCCTCGGCCAGAATACCCCGGCAGCTTTGCTGCGGGGATGAATGGCCGAAGATTAAAACAAGAGCGGCGGAGGCCGCATCCTTATCCAACAAAACACCCTGGTGGTTGTGCGCCAATACCCCGTCTGTGGGGAGCGGGGATGGCGACACAATCTGTTTTATCAAAGAAACGAGATGACTCGTTTTTTCATACGCGAGTGCCTGAGGAGAGGATCGTGAGTATACTCTGGGTCACACCATCGCACTCCTACTTTCGGGGCCTCTCCCGGAGCCACGAAAAAGAGCCTGACTGCATATGCAGTCAGGCTCTTTTT
>JBASFO010000106.1:0-1809 GCA_049653065.1 Minisyncoccia bacterium | reverse complement strand
GTGCTTCCCGTTTCTTATACTCATACACTTTGAGTCCCAGCGCGTCTTCAAGCATGGCGCGACGCTCCTTGGGATTTGCGAGGAGTATACGATCGGCCTCTCCCTGGGAAATAATGTGGTGGCCGGTCTCGCCGATGTTTGCAGAGGCGAGTAGCTCCTGGACATCGCGCAGTCGCACCCGCGAGCCATTTATAGAGTACTCACTTGCTCCATCGCGAAACACTGCACGCTCGACGGTTACCTCATCAAAATCAAGTTTCGGGAAAACCTTCTTGCGATTATCAAAAATGATAGCAACCGAGGCGCGGTTCTGACGCGCGCTCTCATGAGAACCCACAAAGATGAGGTCTTCGCTGCGCTTTCCGCGCATACTCTTCATGGACTGCTCGCCAAGCGCAAAACGAAATGCTTCGGCTACATTGGATTTTCCAGATCCATTCGGTCCCACGATGGCGGTGGTGAGAGATGAGAAATCCATCACGGTTTTACGCGCAAAGGACTTAAACCCGGCGACCTCGAGCCGCTTCAGCATAAAAATAGTATAACGCATCAAAGACACGAAACGTGCGGCAAAACACTGTCTAAGACTCGTGCGTATCCTGCAAAGGTAATCAAGAACCCCGCCGCAAGCGGCGGAGTAAGGGCTTCGTCAATATAGTAACATATGATGTTACTATATTGCTGTCGTCGCCCGGGGGTGCTTCGCGCTTCAAGCCCTAAAAAGACAGGAAAAATGCGCGCCCTGTCCGTGGAGGACGAAGGCGCGCATTCGCGGTATGCGCCGTCAGTGTTAGTGACGGCTCGCCCACATACTGATGCCAATCGTGGCACCGGCAAGAGCGATGGAGAGAACGAGCAGCGCAAACTGTTCAAACATAGGGACTTTTCTCCACTGCCTTCAGAAACCGCTTCCGAAGGATCGGAATATACTATACACCTACCAACCAGTCTTGTCAAGCCCCGCTTTTGCTGCTGCCTGTTCCGCCTCCTGCTTTGACTTCCCCGATCCGCGCGCCATTTCCTTTTCACCAATATAGACACCTACGGTGAATTCCCTTTCATGATACGGGCCATCCTCGCGATTGGTTTTATAGTTTGGTGTAATGCCTTTTTTATCCTGCGCCACTTCCTGGAATCGGCTCTTTGCGTCCTGGTAGCCTTTCTTTTCAATAATAGAATCAAGTTTTGTGTAAAGATGGGTGTGGAGAAATGCGTCTGCAGCTTCGTACCCCTGGTCAAGATAGAGCGCGCCGACCACAGCCTCAAACGCGTTTGCGAGAATGACGTCGCGCGCGCGCCCTACATCGCGCTTCTCTCCACGCGAGAGGCGGAGCATGTCATTCATCAAAAGCCCGCCCGCGACCTCCGCGAGAGAGTAGGTATTCACGAGCGCGGCACGATACGCAGTCAGCTCTCCCTCCGACTTTGCGGGAAACTTCTCAAAAAGAAACCCTGTAGCGGAGAGCTCAAGAACCGCATCGCCAAGGAACTCGAGACGTTCATTGTGCTTGCCTGCGTCTTTGTGTTCATTTATGTAAGAGCGGTGCGTCAAAGCTTCCTCAAGGAGCGCGAGATTTTTGAAGGAAAGTTTGAGTGAAGCTGCGTGCGTAGCGGTGTCCATAAGAGTAGTTAGCCAAAAGGGTATAGCAAAATGAGACAGTTAGCCACTAGGGTTAGGGTTTAGGGAATTTACTAGTGGCTATACCCTAATGGCTAACTTCTTCATATGGCCATACCCTAGTGGCCCATGAGTGGCTAACTGCTTGATTTGTCGAGAAGTTTTTGGACGGCGACAGTCACAATCGGCAA
>JBASFO010000105.1:0-8511 GCA_049653065.1 Minisyncoccia bacterium | reverse complement strand
GACCGAGACCAAGGTCGCCGCCGCAGTTAAGAACGGTGTGGTACGGGATAGCGAGGGATTCTATAAACTCTTCAGTGTTGCGGTTCAGCCACTCATGCCACTGTACTGATTCCTCGTGGGAGGCTTCGCACAAAATCACCTGCTCCCATTTATAAAACTCATGGACGCGGATGAGACCACGCACATCTTTCCCGTGAGCACCCGCTTCACGCCTAAAGCAGGGCGAGAAGGAGAGAAATTTATAGGGTAATTCTTTATGATCAAGCACTTCGTCCATGTAGTACCCCATAGTGGCGACCTCAGCGGTACCTGCGAGATACTCTCCGTCTTGGGTTTTATAGAGATCATCTTCGCTTTGCGGCAGAAAGCCCGTACCCATAAACGGTTCACGACGTACGAGCGACGGCACTATCATAGGAGTGAACTCTTTTTTTAGAAAGAAATCTTGGGCGTAGCGCCATACTGCAAACGCGAGCACCGCCCCATCTCCCTTGAGGAAATATCCTCGAAACCCAGAGACTTTTGAACCCCGCTCGAAATCCGCCATGGAGAGCTCGGTCATGAGGGTCACGTGGTCTTTGGGTGTGAAAGAGAATTCCGGAATAGTTCCCCATTTCTTTACCTCCTGGTTATCGGTATCGCTCTCGCCTTCGGGCACCGAGATATCTGGAACGTTTGGTACCAGGAGCATGAGCTTTTGCCACTCCTCCATCACCACTTTCATGCGCTCTTCCGCGTCGACCATGCCAGCCTTCAGGTGCTGCATCGCTTCTATGAGATTTTCGCGCTCCCCTCCTGCCGCGAGTGCTATTTTCCTTGATGCGACGTTTTGCTCCGCGCGCCGGTCTTCAAGTGTCTTTCCCAGGGTGCGGCGCTCCTCATCAATTTGCAGTAGTCGATCAATATCGACCTCGATGCGCTTTTTACGCGCGCCTTCTTTGACCAGATCGGCATTCTCCCGGATAAACCGTATATCAAGCATGGTGTATTGATTGTACGCTACGGAGAGTCTGCGGAAAAGTACCGCCGAGTGAAACGTGGATGACATTTGACTCTTCGCTTGTGCTCTCTCAGATTGGGTAGATAGTATTCATGTATGGAAATGCGAGAAGTAACTACTGCGGAATACCCAGCACGCCTTCGCGAGCTGCCGCAGCCCCCGAAAAGACTGTGGGGGCGCGGCAGCTTCCCAGGCGAAGAAACCAAGTGTCTTGCGGTCGTTGGCTCGCGAGCCTTGTCTGCCTACGGCCGCGAAGCATGTGAGAAACTCATCGCAGGGCTCCGAGGCTACCCTATCTCTATAGTATCGGGCCTCGCGCTTGGTGCGGACGCTTGTGCACATAAAGCCGCACTCGAGGCCGGTCTCCATACTAGTGCGGTTTTAGGCTCCGGTATAGACGATGCGTCGATTCATCCGCGTGCCAATGCGCCGCTCGCGCGCGAGATTCTTTCAAAGGGCGGTTTACTTCTCTCAGAAAAGGGAGCGGGCTATACACCTCACCCCTATGACTTTCCGGAGAGAAATCGCATTGTGGTGGGTCTCTCCCACGCGGTCTTGATAGTCGAAGCGGGAGAAAAGTCAGGAACGCTCATCACGGCGCGTCTTGCGGGTGAATACAATCGCGATCTCCTCTGTATCCCTCACCGCATGGGTGATCCACACGGGTTTGGTGCACACCTGTTCCTGCGACTTGGCGCGGCGCTCGTCGCCGAGCCGCTCCATATCCTTGAAGCGCTCCACATCTCACCAAAAATAGTAACATACGATGTCACTATATCGCTTAAGGGAGAGGAGAAGAGGGTCTATGATCTACTCCAAGAACCTCTGCCGCGCGACGAGATCATACGCAAGTCCGGCATGAACGCCTCTGAAACGCTCACCACCCTCGTAACCCTAGAACTAAAGGGAATACTCAAAGAAGAATTTGGTGCGTGGCGCAGGTGTTGACAAGATAGAGAATACTGCTAAAACTACTGTGGGCACTCTCGCCCCAGGAGACATGCAATGGCATGGACTGACCACGTTCCTCCAGAGTACCTGCAAAGGCTCAAGGAGGAATTCGCCGACACGCCCGCCGTCCTCGATCTTTTTGAGAAAGAAGATGGGTGGGAAGATCTTTCCTCGGAGCTTGGTGATGCGAAGCCGAACATCGATTTCTTCGACAGCCTCGAATTATTCCTCGCCGAAGTCGACGAGGAGGGCGTGGACGCAACGTTGCTGACGCTGCGTCGCTATCGACGGCGTTTCGAACTGGAGTCCGAGTGGGACGATGAAATCGGCAACGACGTCGAAAACAAGCTCGACGCCTCTGAAGACGAGGCCAACGAGACGTAAACGACTCGCGCCTTACGAACCGCTGCGGCGGGGAACCCTAAGTTCCCCGCCGTTTTTTTATATCTTTCTTTCCAGATCTCGAAGCGAAGAATGCGTGAAAAGAAAGGCTTCATGGAAGCAGCCGGAATTCAAGGAGTCGCGCGTAGAACTCCTACAGTCTCTACAAAGCGAGTCACGTTGAAAAATAAGGCTTCGTGGAGGCGGTCGGAAATCAACGAGCCGAGTAGCAAAACGAACCGCTTGAGCGAAGAATACATGAAAAAGAAAGGCTTCATGGAAGCAGCCGGAATTCAAGGAATCGCGCGTAGAAATCTTGCTGTCTGAGCGAAGCGAGTTCAAGATTTCAAGCAAAGCGATGACTATGAATTCCGTGCGCCCTGGAATGCGGTGCTGGCTTTCTTTTCATGTGTTCTGAGCGACTCTCATTTGACAATACCTAGGGTATCGCGTTATCCATTTGCTACATGAAGAAGACATTGGTCATCGTCGAGTCCCCCGCAAAAGCCAGGACTATACAGCACTACCTCGGAAAAGAGTACGAGGTGGTGGCTTCGGTCGGACACGTGCGTGACCTCCCCAAATCAAGCAAAGACGCCATCGATATTGAGGGCGGTTTTACGCCGCGCTACGTTATTTCTCCTGGGAAAAAGGACGTGATCGAAAGAATTCACAAAGCCGCAGAAAAAGCTTCTACCGTTCTTCTTGCGACTGACCCTGATCGCGAGGGTGAAGCCATTGCCTGGCACCTTCAAGAAGCGATGGAGCTCAAGAAACCAAAGCGGGTTGTATTCCATGAAATTACCAAAGACGCGATTATTGAGGCAATTGCCCACCCGCGCTCCATAGATACCGACCTGCGCCAAGCACAGGAGGCGCGGCGCGTCCTCGACCGGCTCGTGGGCTACGACCTTTCGGGCCTTATCTGGAAGAAGGTGCGCTACGGTCTTTCTGCCGGACGTGTGCAGTCCCCCGCACTTCGCATACTTGTGGAGCGTGAGCGTGAAATCAAAGCATTTGTACCCAAGACGTATTACGTCCTCTCCGCCCTTTTTGATTCGAAAAGCGGTTCCTTCCCTGCGCTTTGTGTTACCGAACCTACCGACGATAAAGAAGCGGCACGTATCGTGACGCTTGGAAAAGAAGCTTCGTGGAAGGTAGGAAGCGTCGGAGAAAAAGCAGAGGAGCGTAGTCCGCGCCCACCCTTCACCACCTCCACCCTTCAGCAGGTCGCGTCGACGCGCCTCGGGTTTGCGCCCTCGCGCACCATGCGCGCAGCACAAAAGCTCTATGAAGCAGGACACATAACCTACATGCGCACCGATTCGGTTACTCTAGGCAAGGAAGCCATCGCGCGACTCGCCCACGTGGCCGAGAAGGAATTTGGAAAAGAGTATGTGCAGGTACGCGCTTATAAAACCAAATCAAAGAATGCTCAGGAAGCGCATGAAGCGGTACGTCCTACGAGCCCGGAAAAAATCCGTGCCGGCGCCACCGGAGACGAGCAGTCGCTCTACGAGCTCATCCGCATACGCGCGCTCGCTTCACAGATGGCAAACGCGAAAGTGATCCGTACCAAAATTGAAGCAACGGCTGATAGAGATATTCCTCTCTTTGTAGCAAACGGTTCACGAGTCGTTTTCCCCGGGTGGCTCTCGCTTGATACACGCGCGCGCGGAGAGGATGTCGAGCTCCCTTCCGTACGTCAGGATGACCCCTTGTCCTTGCAGTCGTTAGAAAGTGAAGAAAAAGCTACACAACCTCCTAATCGCTATACGGAAGCCGGTCTTATCAAAGAGCTTGAGAAGCGCGGTATCGGGCGCCCCTCCACCTACGCATCGATTATGAAAACCATCCAAGACCGCGGCTATGTAGAAAAAGAGGGACGCGCGCTGCGCCCTACCGCAACGGGCATGGTCGTATCGGGCTGGCTTGAGGAGCATTTTGCTTCATACATAAGCGATACCTTTACCGCAGAAATGGAGAATGAGCTTGATGAGATCGCGAGGGGAGAGCGCGAGTATGTGAAGACTATGCGTGACTTTTATACTCCGTTTCAGAAAGCGGTTGAAGCAAAAGCTGATCTTCCGAAAGCTACAGCGCTTGGCGCGGTGCCGCAGGAGTTCTCCTGTCCCAAATGTGAAAGTCCTATGGAGTACAAGCTCGGACGGGGGGGGATTTTTATGAGTTGCACACGCTACCCGGAGTGTGATGGTGCGCGCCAGGAAGACGGGCACGAACTGAGGGCAGACGAGCCGCTCGGCATACACCAAGAGACCAAGCTTCCTATATATATCCGCACGGGACGCTTTGGACCCTATGTTGAGATGCCGGAAGACAAAGTGGGCAGTGAGGAGAAGATAGTGGGTAGCGAAGAAAAAGAGAAGGGAAAGAAAAAACAAAAACGTGCTAAGAAACCTGCATTTAAAGGAAGGCGTGCCTCTCTTCCCGCGGGCAAAAATCCCAAAGACGTAACGTTAGAAGACGCAGTGAAGTATCTCTCGCTTCCCCGCGAGCTAGGTACGCATCCAAAGACTGGACTCCCGGTCATGGCAAATACCGGACGCTTTGGACCCTACGTCGCACACGACGGTGAATTCCGCTCGATACGAAAGGGTGACCCCTATACCATCACGCTTTCTGAAGCGATGGTGCTCATCGATACTCCGAAGGCGCCTCCCAAGGGAGCAACCATAGCAAAAGAGCTCGGCAAGCATCCGACTACAGGGAAAGCGCTCACTCTCTACAAATCAAAACAAGGGCTCTTTCTTAAGAAAGGTATCCGTCGCATCTACCTTCCTGATTCCTTGAGTATCGAGAGCTTCACTCCAAAAGAAGCAGCCGAGTATCTCGCCTAAAAGGAAAGGACTGCTCACGTGTAGTATGCGGAGCAGCCCTTATCTTCTTATTCACGCCACGGATTGATGCGAGCAGCGCGGAGATTTGTTCTAGGAACAGGTTTCTGTCTCGACTTTTGAGCCTCAAAGGAAACCAATTCTATAGACTTCCCCTCCTTCTCCGTACACGCATCACACTGCAATGCGTTTGATGGATAGCCGATGTATCTGCATCGCGGACAAGTTTTTAACATGGTACTCCTAAAACCAAGCAGCACCATTGCTGCGTCGGAATTAATATAGCACACTATACTTATTCGTCCATAATCCGAAAGAAAAAGACGCCTGTGGATTTGGCACGCATTAAAGAAAATGCGCTCACCCTCTCTAAGGATGAGCGCATAAGGACCGTGTGGGCGCGACACAAAACTTACGGATGGGAAAAACCATTGAAGCTGAATGCGAGCGCCATTGCACGCACAAAAACTTCATTAGGGTCTTCACTCGCTCGTTGTTGTGCCGCCCGACGATGGGGACAGGCTTCGCGCGCCATGACGACGTGGGGCAAGTCAAGAGGATCAACCATACTGGTGCAGATCTCCTGCTCGTTACATACCACACCGCACACTGAACACGCTGCCCGAGCCTGGGTGTCTTTGACTCGCGTCGCAACACCGCAGGTATGTTTGTTTCTCATTGTGGTTTCCTTTTCTCCAAACGAGAGAGTGAATATAGCACAAAGAGTAGCCTCTATCAAGGGCATTCTGCACCAAAAAAGATCCGGACCGTTCTCGCATACGCGAGAACGGTCCGAGGAATGAACTTAGCGCGAAGAAGAGCGCTCAGTACCGATGATGAGCGCGGGGGGCTCTGGTGTAGGTTTCGGATTCGTGTCCCATTCTGGAATCGCAACAAGCGCAACCGGAATTCCATGTATCGTGCACCTGGAACAGTGGAGCACTCGCGGATCGCTCGTCTCGAACGTGCACAGCGAACATCTAAGTCGCATGCTTTTTCTCCTTGGTACAGCCGACCCTCTCAGAAATTGGAAAAGTCGGAGTTGTACAGTATCGTGGAAGAGATGACTACAGTCAAGGACATTCTTGCCGCAATGAAAAGTCCTTCTCTTGAGGACCGTGCGCTTGTAGAGAAAGCCTATGAATTTGCCATGAAAGCGCATGAAGGCGACGTGCGTTATTCTGGAGAACCCTATTTCACCCACCCCGCAGCAACGGCAAAGATCCTTGCGGAACTTGGTATGGACGCAGCAACCATTGCCGCAGGCCTCATGCATGACGCACTTGAGGACGGTAAAGCGAAAAAAGAAATAGTGGAAAAAGAATTTGGGCCTGAAGTATTGTTTCTTATTGAAGGAGTGACGAAACTCGGCAAACATAAGTATAGAGGCGCGGAGCGGCATGCCGAGTCACTCCGTCGGCTTCTCGTTGCAACCTCAGAGGATGTGCGAGTACTCATCGTCAAACTCGCAGACCGCTACCACAATATGACGACCATTGCACATGTACCAAAAGAAAAGCAAACGCGGATTGCGCTTGAAACACTTGAAATCTATGCGCCTCTCGCAGACAGGCTTGGTATGGGTCGTATGAAACGTGACCTGGAGGATTTATCCTTTCCGATAATAGATCCCGATGCGTACGCTCACGCGGTCGAGGTGCGGAAACTCGCAACCAAAGAAACTGAGGCAGGTCTTAAGAAGGTACAGCGGGAACTACTGCGGGAACTCGCGAAGAAGGGACTGCGTGATTTTCGTACCGACCTGCGTATGAAGGGTTTCTTAAGCCTTCATTTGAAACTTCAGAGAAAGGGGGACGATATCACCGCTATACACGATATAGCTGCACTGCGGTTCGTGGTGAAATCAATAGATGATTGCTATACCGCACTTGGTGTTATTCATACCCGTTTCCGCCCGCTTCCCGCCGGGTTTAAAGATTACATTGCGTTTCCCAAACCAAACGGGTACCAGTCGCTCCATACCACGGTACTCACCGAGGATGCGGGGATTGTTGAGATTCAAATACGTACCGAGGAGATGCATCGAAATGCGCAGTTTGGTATCGCCTCCCACATGTCCTACAAAGAGCTTCCGCGCGCTGCTGACAAAGGTGCATTTGAAGTGCTCTCCTTTTCGTGGATACGTGACCTCGTGCCCTCACTTCTCAATTTCTCAAAGAAACCTGTGGGAAGTAATGGCGCACACCCCTCATCCAAGATGAAACCAGCAGATGCACCCCGGTGGCTCTCAGAACTTGCTGATGTACACACGTCGCTTGCAGAATCGAAAGAATTTGTAGATCGCTTAAAAGAAGACTTCTTCTCGCACCGCATTTTCCTTTTTACTCCGAAAGGGGACGTGGTAGACCTTCCCACGCAGTCAACTCCCATTGATTTTGCCTACGCAATACATAGTGACCTCGGCGATCACCTCATCGGTGCAAAAGTAAATAACAAAATGGTTGCGTTTGATACGCCGCTTCGAAATGGCGATGTCGTAGAAATTATGACGCGCGACTCAGCCCACCCAACCCAGAAGTGGATAGAGATGGTAAAGACTTCACTTGCCAGAAAGCATATACGCGCGGCGCTTGATATACATGAGCGCGGCGTGCTCTCACCACGAAGACCTGATAGTCGAGTACTGCGAAAGAAGGAGAGGAGTGCGAAGCAAAAGAAGGGAAAGCGGCGTGAACGTTAGGGCTTTTCCTAAAAACCCTCTCTCGTTCGACATATTCCTCATATCCCTCCCGAAAGTCGGCTCTTCAATTTTCGCAAACTCAAATTTCAGAATCTGCGTCCCGTTGATTACAACGGGACTACAACCCATAGGAAAATTGAAGACACTGAGGAGTCTTCGACGAAGTGCAGTCTATCAGTACCTTTGAGAGAGACATCTCTTCTCTCTTGAAGGGTTTTTAGGAGTTCGGTTAGACGCTAAAATTCTTAACCGAGTAGAGATCTTCTTCGACGGGCTTCGGTGCTTCTTCTACGGGCGTTTCTAGCGGAGTCTTTTCTGCTTCTGCAAGTTTCATGCCTGCTTAGGCTGCGAGCGCAGAAACGATGTTTGAGAGATCTTCGGGGGAAAAGAATTCTATGAGTACTCTTCCGCCGTTGGGACGGTTTTCTATCACCACTCGAGTACCGAGCGTCTCGGTCAGGGATTTCTCGATTTCCATCATCTCAGGAGTTTTGTTGTGTTTACGAATTCGATCGGTCGCGATGCGGCGCACAAGCTGTTCCGTGATACGCACTGAAGTTTTCTTTAAAAGAATCTCTCTGAAAAGGGTTTTTTGCTCTTCAGGGCGGGTATCGAGCATGAGG
>JBASFO010000104.1:0-11749 GCA_049653065.1 Minisyncoccia bacterium | reverse complement strand
GGGTCACACCATCGCACTCCTACTTTCGGGGCCTCTCCCGGAGCCACGAAAAAGAGCCTGACTGCATATGCAGTCAGGCTCTTTTTACGTGTGCCCAGGAGAGGACTCGAACCTCCATGCCTTTCGGCACTACCACCTCAAGGTAGCTTGTCTACCAATTTCAACACCTGGGCATGATCTATCAAGTTTTTCCTTTCTAGTCCAGTAGAGACATTCCAACTATACGCAAAGTGTTCTCTATTTTCAATCTTTTCGTCTCTTGAAACTGTCTAATTTACGCAGCTACCTTTTCCTCTTCTTTCACCTCCTCGGCAACTGATGCAGATGCTACCTCAACTGCCTCTTCGATATCAGCCTCTACTTCAGCGACTGCCGCGTCTACCTCTGCGTCAAGCGCAATTGGTTCCTCAGTCTCGACAAAGTCGGCAGTAGAAACGTTCATCATACGCATGTTGCGAAGTTGGCGACGCACGTCGCGCGCAACTTTCTCGCGGATAAAGTAGAGCTTTGCGCGGCGGACTTTGGAACGCTTCACTATCTCAATCTTTTCGATAAACGGCGCGTAAAGGGGAAAGATACGCTCAACTCCGATTCCGGAGAGCGTCGCCCGAACCGTGAAGGTCGCTCCTGCCTCTTTTCCGTGCTTTACGGCTACCACGAGCCCCTCAAACACCTGGGTACGAACGTTTTTTGTGGTGGTTTCTTTTTTGTTGGCCGCCTTTCCCTTCTTAGTCTCCGTAATTTGCTGGTGTACGCGCACCGTGTCACCCGGTCGTACACCGAGTTTCTGACGTTCCGCTACCTTTACGGGAGTAATGATACCTGCCATAGCATTTATTTTGTTGCCGCACTCTACCACGCACACCCTTAGAGGGCAACGCAGTGGCTGAAGGCGGAGAGGGCCTTTGCGAGGTCTTCGGGTGGGGGGGCCTCTATGGAGCGGCGATCACCCCTAAGAAGCGGAATATCAAGTCGCAATGCGTGGAGCCCCAATCGGGAGAAACCAAGGTCGAGCGGACGGTTTGGCGCATAGAGCGCGTCCCCAACGACCGGATGGTGGATTGCTTTTAAATGTACCCGTATCTGGTGGGTGCGGCCCGTTTCCGGATAGCAATAGAGGAGCGCGTGCTTCCCTTCCCCATCCTCTCCCAGTACTTCATAGCGGGTAATCGCTTCTCGCAACATACCCTTTGCTTTTGGCTGCGCAGAGCGCAAGCGAAAGTCTTTTCTTGAGCGCCCTATCGCAAACTCTATGGTTCCCTTCTTTTCTTTGGGAACCCCGTACACAAAAGCAAGGTATGTTTTCTTCACTTCGCGATTCTGAAATGCAGCTTTGAGAAATGCATGGGCTTCTGGAGTCTTTGCAAATACGAGTACGCCAGATGTTTCTCGATCGAGTCGATGCACCACACCAGGGCGCGCAAGTTCTGTGCCATCAGTAAGACGTTGCGTCTCTCCCACTCTGCGCGACGCGGGGTATTGTGCAGCAAACCAATCGCTCATGGTCTCTTCACTGCTTCTCCCATCACCATGGGTCATAACTCCCGTGGGCTTATATACCGCAACGATATCCTCATCCTCATAGAGGATAGTGGGCGCAAGGGTCATTACCTAGCAGGGTATATCTATTAGGAGAAAAAGAAAAATGTGCGTATTCTTTTTGCATGCCCTCATATCCGCTTTGGCTTCTTTTGTACGCGGTACTTCCAAACGTGCTAGTGTGGATGTTCTGGTACAAAACCCTGCGACCGCACGTGCGTGTTGTAGGTGTCACCATACTCGGCGGGCTTCTCGTGGGAGTTCCTTGGGATTATCTTTCAATACGAGACGGGATATGGACGTTCCCTCCAGAAAATACTATAGGATGGTGGGCGATCGGACTTCCGATAGAGGAATGGCTCTTTATCATTCTCGTAACTCTTCTCTTTGCGAGCGTGACTATTCTTGCCTACGAAAAATATGGAACTCGGTAAATTCACCTATCTCGCATATATGCTTGTGTTTTGCCTCCCTGTTCTTGCCCTTATGTGGGGGAGGAAGTGGCGTCTCCTGTGGGCAAACCGTTTAGTGCTTGCAATCACGACCTCGGCGGGAGTCCTATGGTGGTTTCTTGCGGAACCCCTTGTTCCTTTGTGGAAACCCTGGGTATTTGGAGAGGAGCGCATTCTTGGGGTGTGGTTTCACTATGCGCCTATCGAGGATCTTTTGTATGCGCTCTTAGTACCCTTCACGATTGCGTCCGTTGTTATCATCTTTCTCGACTCTAAACGTCGCGGTAAGCGACGCTTTCTGTTCGGATAGATCTACTTCCCATGGCGGCGCTCGCGCGCTGCATACTCCTCGAGCACCGCGTCAAAGTCTGCTTTCGTCAGTGCAGGCAAGTGTGGTTTTGGAAAGAAGAGTTCGCTGTACACACTCTGCCAGGTAAGAAAATTGGAAAGTCGATGCTCACCACTCGTGCGCATAATGAGATCGGGATCGGGCATTTCAGCGCTCCACATATGTGCACGAAACTCGTTTTCATCTATCGGCCCCTGTGCTCCGTTTTCAAGAAGACGATTTACTGCGGCAAGAATTTCAGCACGACCTCCATAGGAAAGACATACCCAAACGCAGTATGCGGTATTTTCTTTAGTTTCTTCTTCGAGCAAGCGCATCTTTTTCTGGAGTGAATCACGAAACCGTGAGAGTTCCCCGATAAAACGTATCCGACCTTTTCTCTCCTTCACGGTGGCAGCCCACGTGTTCGCAAATTCTTCATAGAGATCCATAAGGTATGCCACCTCCTCGGGACTTCGATTCCAATTCTCAGTTGAAAAGGCATAGAGAATTACATCGTGTATCCCTGCGTCTTGTGCCCACTCGAGCAATTCTTTCGTACGCTCAAAGCCGCGGCGATGTCCCTCAAAGCTCGGGAGTCCACGCTCTTTCGCATACCGGCGATTGCCGTCAAGAATAACCCCGATACAGGAAGGGGTGCTAGACATAGATAATGCGGAAGGAAGGAAACTCCCCGGTAGCGGGTGCGTAGGTAGTCTGTACCATATCAACTCTTGAGAATAGCGAACCTTTCCAAAGTTTCAAAGCGAGTTTCTCGAGAGAAGCGCGTGGACCCTCTGCAATAACCCGTACCGTACCGTCCGGGAGATTCTGTACCGATCCGACAAGACCAAGCCCGCGCGCCTTGCGGCACGTGAAGTCACGGTACATGACAATCTGCACTCGGCCAGACACAAGTGCCTCAAGGCGTTCCATGGTCTTTTAAAAATACACTATTTCGGGTATTGTTCTCATGTTCGGGCGATTAGCTCAGTTGGTAGAGCGCTTCATTTACACTGAAGATGTCGGGGGTTCGAGCCCTCCATCGCCCACTAGATTAGTATGAGGAAAATCGAAGAGACGACGCGCGGGTGTCGTTTCTTTCGCGAGTGCCCGGGAGAGGATTTGAACCTCCAACCCGTAAGGGATACGATTCTGAGTCGTACGCGTATACCAGTTCCGCCACCCGGGCATATATCTCTTATCCTTGTGCCCCCGCTAGGAATCGAACCTAGAATAACGGCTTAGAAGTCCGCAGTTATATCCATTTAACTACAGGGGCATGAAGAAACAGTACTGGTCTTAGCGGGATGGGTCAACGAAAAGGTATTCACTTCGATAGCGCTCGTCTTCCGCCGCCTGCGCGTCAAGCGCCGCACGTGTTTGCGTAAGCATCGTGCGGTCAAGAGCGCGTGGTGCAGCAACTTCGGCGTTTACAGAAGAATCTCGCTCAACAACCGCAAAGAAATGCAGCGTATTCCATGCGAGACTGGCAACAAGCAGTACCCCCATGAAGGAGAGGAGGAGAAGCCAATCTCGATGAGGGCGCAGACGCGTGCCATATCTAAGCGAGAGGAACTTCTTTGCGAGGGTAGAGAGGGTGTTGAGAGTCATGGAGTCATTGCTATACGGGTAGTGCCTACCAAAAAGACGCCAACGGCTCTCCAGCGGCCCTCCCCTTCTGATTCGAAGGTAAGACTCTCTGTGGTAACCGCATAGGATCCGTGTTCGATATGTCCAATCGTCTTGAGAACTGCGTTAAACGTTCCCTCGACTGAAAGGGATACGGAGATATGGCCTTCTTTTGCAGAGCCTGTAACCGACGCCACAGAAACCTCTGCGTTATCTCCGGTCCCGATTTCCTCAAGGTGTTCGAGAAACAAGACGATGTCTTCCTCGGGAACGAAGTAGCTACGTACGAATGCTTCTTCGGTTGTGAGCTCCTCGATTTGGGCTCGAGCAGAGGTGGTACGAGCTTGATCTAATTCATGCTCGGCAATCTGTGTGAGCACGACAGCGGTCTCATCGTGGACGCGTTCTGAAGCAAAAAACCAAAAGGTGTAGGCTCCCGCGCACACCGCGACAAACAAAAGAGAGAGAGCAAGGTGAATGAGGGGTTCGCGTGTCATGGTGAGAGTGGTCCTGAAAGGGTGATCGTAAAATCAATATCAGTTTCTTGTGCGTATGCGGACAGTGGCAGCTCGGCCTTGGTTACAAACGGTTGTGCGGAAAGAGTTTGATGAAATCGTTGAAGAAATTCGCGATTCTTCGCAACACCAGCGAGAACGAGACGACCATCTGCATCTTTTTTGGCGGGTACGTAACTCATGCGAGAGAGGGTCACTCCTTCGCGGGGAAGCGCAAGCAGCGTTCGGACAAGCGAAGAAGCACGGGGAGAATGGGAAAAAGACTTGAGACGCTCCGTATCTGCAGCAAGCGCTGTAAGTCGCGCACTCATGGTTTCCTCTTCGGCAGAAGAGAGCGCAGAAGACATCTCTGCAAGACGTGCACGAGCAATACTTGCTTCTTCGGAGACGTAAAAATAGGAAGGGAGAAGGAGGGCGCCATGGGAGAGAATAAGAACAGTTGTAAGAATTGAGGTGAGCACGAGAAGACGAAGAAAGTACCCGCGTCGAAAATCCCGAAGGCGCTCAGCTGGAAGGAGATTGGTGAGTTCAGTTACCATATTCTCGTAGTGCTAGGCCGATCGCCGTTCCATAGGCAAGGGATTCTGTATATTCAAGCGGTGGAAGCCACTCGTCACGCGAAGTAAAGTTTGCAAACACATCACCAAGCCCTACAGGAACTTTCATCGAAGTTTCGAGGTACTCCGGAAGTCCAAGGACCGTTGCATTACCCCCCACAAGAAGCGCGCGCGAAACACGACTCCCCTCTGCAGCATGGGTCTGCCAATATTCAAGTCGCTTCACGATTTCGTCACGTATAACCGAAACGGTAGAGAGCATGGCAGCGAGGTACTCTTCGTTTCCGGCACCTGCGACAATCCCTCGCTCTGCCTTCACCCGTTTTGCTTCTTCGGCCGTAACGCCAAAGTACTTCTCGACCGCTTGGGTAAGTGCGTGACCGCCAATATCAAGCGTCGTTACGTACCGTGGAAGTCGCTTGGTAGCAACAAGAAGCTTGGTAGTGGTTTTCCCAATGTCGATGATAAGTACGGTCTCATCGGCGCTTTCCGGAAGTAGGGTTCGCGGGAGGGCGAACGTCTCACTCTCTGCAGCACGAACAGCAATACCTGCTTCGTCCACAACCGCAAGTGAGTCAGCAACGACACGATGTGCGTATCCGACTCCTACGATTCGAGACTTCCCTCCAGAGGATCCAATAAGCGCAATATCAAAGGTAACGTCCGCTGAGGGTAGAGGCACATGCTCATCGAGCTTGCGCTCTACAGCAACACGCGCGTCTTCGAGCGTCGCACCTTCTACTTCAGCTTCAAAGAGGTAGCCGCGGGATTCAGGCAAACCTACATTAGCGACCGTTATGTGATGCTTTCTCGCAAGTTCTTTAAGTCCTGAAACGACCGCAGCAGGATCGCGTATTTCACCACCAACGACGGTACCCGAAGGAAGTGAGAGCTCTCCAAAACTCAAAAGCTCGATGCCGTGGCTATGTTCCACAAGCGTGACCACCTTGATACCGCTTGTTGAAATATCAATGCCTGCAGTGGGCATTGAAAGATAGGAGGGTGGCGGAAATTCTGTTCGAATAAATCGCGAAAGAGCGCTCATGCACTCGTAGTATACCCCTTACTACTTTCCTACAAAAAGTGGTAAGGGGTATACCCTCTGGCCTGGGGCGGTTAGTGGGCTCCTGTACCGGGAGGAACTTCGTTGGCGGGAATCATGAACGCAAACGTGTCTCCTTCACCAACCGCAAACAACATACCGTTTGATTCAAGACCTTTTATGGTTCTTGGTTCTAAGTTGGTTACGAATGAAAGCTGTCGACCGACGAGTGTGTGAGGATCTTCCACGTAAGAGGCGATGCCAGAAATGATCTGGCGAGGCGTAGCTTCTCCAAACTCGACCATGAGCCGCAGCAGCTTATCGGTATCCGGAACGCGTTCTGCAGAGATTACAGTACCGACCTTTACTTCAATTTTTTTAAACTCTTCGAGAGTAATCATAGAACTATACCTCTAGCCTAATGCCTCATTTCCCTTCTGCCTAGAGAGGTAGCTTGTCAGTATGAGCGCGGCGGCTGCGGCGTCTTGTGCGCCCATCGTGCGCGCGCCGTCTGGTGCGCGCCGCGCTTCTTGGGTCGAGAATGCCTCAAATTCATAGTACACGGGGACATTGAGCACTCTCTGAAGCTCTCTTCCAAATGCCTGCGCCTCTTGTGCTACAGGATTCTCAACTCCGGAGAGGTCTCGAGAATCACCTATAACTACCGCAGTAACTTTCTCGGCCTGGGCAAGCGCTACTACCGAGTCAAAAAGTCGCGCATCGTTTCTATAGCTTCCTTTGGGGAAGCCCATGGTTCCCGCCTCGTCCGAAAGCGCAATACCCACCTTGCCTGTACCATAATCAATACCGAGATAGCGCATATGAGGCATCCTAGCAGAGTCTGTGGTATATACTAAAACTATGTACGCTCCCATGCTCCAAGATCCCCTCTTTGGCCCCGCCGCAAGCGCGCTTGGTTTTGGCGCAATTGCTTTTTCTATTGTGCTCCTCCTCATCACGATCTGGATGCTGGTATGGAAAGCGCTCGCGCTCTGGCACGCCGCTCGAAACAAGCAGCGATGGTGGTTTCTTGCGCTCCTTATTGTAAATACTGTCGGTATCTTGGAGATCATCTATCTCGCTTGGTTTCGTAAGGATGTAAATGATGGCAAGAAAGAGCTCCTCCCCTTTGTGAAAGATATTGAAGAGAAGGTAGCGGGTGCCTCATCACCTGCTACCGGCGATACAGAAGAAAAAGACAAAAAGGAAACTGAATAAATTCTAGGGAGGCGTGGCAGAATGCAAAAGGTGTGTTAGTGCTGTTTATAGTTACTGTGGTGACGATGATAGATTGATTTAGTGGAACAACGTGCAAGAAAACCAAACATCGCTTGTAGTGTTTGTAAGAAACCTGTCTATCGCCGCCCCGGCCAACTGAAACGAAACTTTGGTAGGGCTTTCTGTAGCCAAGTCTGTTATGGGTTAGCTATCAGAAAAGAGCATCCATGTGTGGTTTGCAAAACACCTATCCTTGCTGGAGCCAACAAGAAAACATGTAGTCGAAGCTGTGCAAACAAAAACAGAGTGGGAGTGAAGCACAAAACTGGAGCACGCAAAGATAAGGTCGTATACCAACGAGGACTTAAACTTAGGTTACTCCAAATACGCAGTCCTTTATGCGAGCGATGTGGGTATGAAAAATCCGAGATCTTGAATGTGCATCATAAGGACAGAAATCGGCAGCATAATGAGCTTGAAAACCTCGAATTACTCTGTCCGAACTGTCATGCAGAAGAACACTATCTCGAAGGAAGCTGGTTTAGTGGTAGGCTAGCAAAACACTAGGAGGGTTGCGCCGAATGGTAAGGCACTGGTCTTGAAAACCAGCGGGCGAAAGCCCTTAGAGGTTCGAGTCCTCTACCCTCCGCAACTTGAAGCCATAGCGAAGTGCTATTATTCCCCCATGGCGCAGACACCTCTATTTGAGTGGGAGGGACGTGAGTACCGATTCGAAGAAAAAGGAGCCGACTGGTACTGGTCTCTTGGTATTATCGCAACTGCGGCGGCTATCGCATGCATTTTGTTCGGCAATGTACTTCTCGCGTTTGTCATTGTCGCAGCAGCAACCTCTATCGCAATTGCTGCGGCAAAAGGTCCATCGATGCACCGCTTTGCGGTGTGGGATGAAGGAATATCAGTTGACAATCAGCTCTACCTTTTCGAAGACATGCTTCATTTCTCCATCCTCGAGTATATCGACGAGACACTCCCGCCTTCCCTTTCAATAAAAACAAGAAAATTCCTCGCGCCCCACCTGCTCATACCCATCGTGGGTCACGACCCCGTAACTATTTATGAGTACGTCTCACTACACCTCCCCGAAGGACAGCATGAGCACTCAATCATGGATAGACTCGTTGAACTCTTCCGGCTCTAGAACAAGCGTTGTAGTTGCGAATGCGCGCACAAAACGATAGAGTCAGGCAACGCTCTCGTCGTTCAATGGATAGGACACAAGCTTGCGGAGCTTGTAATGAAGGTTCGATTCCTTCCGAGAGCACTCGACTGGAAACGACGCCTGCGCGTCGTTTATGCGTACGAGTGCTGGTCGGAGCGATGTTCGTGCAGTAGCACGAACCGCGAGACGGGGTCGCGAAAATTCTTCCGCGGCGGCAGAAGAGTTATTCGTGACCACAGAATCAAAATGCTATAACTCACCTACGCTCCCGTCGTTCAATGGATAGGATATCTCCCTCCGAAGGAGGTGATGCTGGTTCGATTCCAGCCGGGAGCACAGAAATATGCGAAATAGATTTCTGCTACTCGGCAGGAATCGAAGGTCGAAAGCGCGTCGGTGCTGAGGCGGGGTCGCGGAATTTCCTAGCAGAAAAATGCCCGTGATCGATGCGTGCCTGCAGTTTTCGCAGGACACTTCCTGCTGGGAGCACAACAGCATATACAATCTATTTTACTAATTTCATCCTATAGGATTAAATTAGTAAAATGAAAATCAAGAACCCCGCCGCACGAGGACGGGCTAAGGACTTCGCCAATCTATTATCCAGCAGCAGAGCTTCGAGGAAATCTCCGTGATTATAAAAGATCAAAAAAGCTGTGAGGAAAAGATATAGACACCTGCGCCGTTGACTTTGGGTAGCAGGGGCGTAGGTTGTACCTAGCAGACGAACCACAACAAACAAGCCTTAGAAAGGAGGCTCGTCATGCTCTTTGATGTTGAAAGTGATTTTGAATTTGAGGGTGATTTGGGGGTGCTCGAAAACTTCCTCATCAAGCAGGAACTCTATGAGGCGGGTGATCCCGCTCACGAGGAGATCCGCTCAGAACTATACATAGATGGTGGAGGTACGCGCTGTACCTGTAGCGCAGGTCATGGGAGATCGCTCGAAAAAAACGGCGTCTTCGAAATTATGGACGCCGTCTATGCGACCTCGGGGGGATTCCCCGTAGCTCTGGGCGCTGCCACCGGACAAGTGCAAGAACTGCGCGATGTCTTTTGGGAATACTGTTCGAGGGAAGAGTTCTTCTCGCGAGAGAGGATGTTCCGTAAAGGACAGGCGATGAACATCGACGGCCTTACCGCCCACCTTCGAAAGAAAATCAAGGTAGTGAACATGCATCAGTCACGTATGCGTCTCTATGGCGCTCTGACGTGTGCAGAAACCGGAGCGGGTGTCGTGGTCGACGTGAAAAAAAGCATCGATCCCCTAAACGATATGCGGGCCGCTATTGCCATGCCGTGGTTCTCACACGGAAATGTGGAGATAGGAGGAAAGAGTTTCCTTGACGGCGCAGGAGCGTATCCCTTTCTCGCACGCCTTGCACTACACTCTAATGCAACAGACGTACTCGTCCTCGCAAACTCTCCTAAGGGAGAGGGTCCGAACGCATTTGGGGGCCTTGCTGCTTCGATGTTTCTACGTTCGATGCCTGAAAAGGTGCGTAGGGTCTTTGAGACACAATCTCAGCGGTACCAAGAAAGTCTTGCTGAATTTCGGAAATCACAGAAGTTCCGAAAACTCATCCTCTGGATGGGGAAAAAGATCAAAAATCTCGGCCCCTTCGAACAGGATTCTGAAAAACTCAAAGCTGCTTCCTACGCAGCCGAGCATTTCCTGGATAACCTCATCGCCAAGTGCAGGCTGCGTAAATGCGCCTGAAGCTCAACCTTGAGGCTACACAAGCGCCGCCCTTTGAGGACGGCGCTTTTTCTTTTCTACTTTTTTCCTGACTTTGCGAGTGCCCGTGCAAGCCGCGACTTCTTCCTGGCAGCGGTGTTCTTCTTTATAATCCCCCGCTTGGCCGCTTTATCGATTGCTTGATACGCTTTTGAGAGTGATTCTGGGGTCGCGTCTTTACGCGCACTCTTCACGGCAGAGGAGAGCATTCGCTTGCGGTGTACATTGAAAACGCGCTTTTTGAGCGAGGCGCGGTGGGCTTTCTTTGCTGACGTGGTGATTGCCATGAATACCTAGTTAATTAGCCATTAGGGTTTAGTACCTTGGGATTCGCAAACCGTATCATGTCTCTTCCCTATTGGCTAGCTACTCGTGGCTCGGATACTCTGGCTCCTGTATTATTGACCTATGATTCGTACGCTACGTGGCAGTGTCTCCCTGGTTGAAGAGGGCGGACTCGTCGTCGAGGTATCCGGCTGGGGGGTATATGTCGCGATGCCCACGACTGAGTCCTATGCAAAGGGAGACACGGTCGCACTTCTGACCTATCTTGCCGTCAAGCAGGACGGGATGGAGCTTTATGGATTTAGTTCCCCGGAAGACCGTCATTTCTTTGAGCTCTCACTCAAAGTCCCGGGAGTGGGGCCTAAAACCGCACTCTCCCTGCTTCGGCGCGCGCCGCGCGCGCAGCTGGAGGAAGCGATAGGAAAGAAAGATCTCGGATACCTCACCCGCGTAGTGGGACTTGGGAAGAAGACTGCAGAAAAGTTTATTATCGAAATTGGAGAAAAGCTCGGCGCCTCCTCCACGAATGTACAGGGAGAGGATGGGGAGGTGTTTGATACGCTCATCGCGCTCGGATATACCGAGCGTGAAGCGCGAAAGGCTGTGGGCGATATTCCCGCAACTATTGAGGGGAAAGAAGCGCGACTTCGTGCAGCGCTCTCTCACAAATCATAAATGCTAAAACAACTGCTCGAGTTTCTCCTTCCCCGGGCGCTCTATCGCGCGCTCCTTGTGCCCTACCATTTCGTACGAGCATGTATCTCGGCTTGCTCTGCCGGATTTCCCGGGAAAAAACTCACGGTGGTTCTCGTCACGGGTACAAAGGGGAAATCAACGGTTACCGAAATGGTTGCGGCGGTACTGGAAGCAGGAGGAAAGAAGGTGGCTGTGTCTTCAACGATTCACTTTCGTATAGGTGCTGAGACGACACCCAATCGTTACAAAATGACCTTACCGGGTCGTGGCTTTATCCAAAGATTTCTTAAAGATGCGGTAGAGGCGGGGTGTAGCGCCGCGGTAATCGAGGTAACAAGCGAGTCGGCACTTCAATCACGACATCTCTTCCTCTTTCCCGACGCGGTTGTATTCACCAATCTTCAAAAAGAACACCTCGAGTCTCATGGCGGCATGGAAAATTATTTCAACGCCAAGTTTCGCATCGGCAAAGAACTCGCCGCATCTTCGAAGCGTCCGCGCGCCATAATCGCCAATGCCGACGATGCTTATGGAGCCCGCTTTCTCGCACTTCCCGTCGAGAAGCAC
>JBASFO010000103.1:0-7907 GCA_049653065.1 Minisyncoccia bacterium | reverse complement strand
CGGTAACCACCGAAGTACCTACCGCCGGTGAGGGGGATGGCGGCCCCACCACCGAGGAACTTCTCACCGCTGCGATTTCTGGAGCTTCAGCGCGTACTGTTTCACTTATCCGTGCGGGAAGCGAGATCCCAACGATTGGTGTGTATCTTCCCGTCTCAAAAGCACTCGTGACGGTCTCGACTGACTTGCCAGGACACCTCGTGGTGCGCTTTTCTGACGGGAGCGAAATTCCCGCGGATCGCATAGGGCAGGATGGAAACCTCATGGTGTATGGATTTGCGCCAGACACCGTGCTTCCTGCGGCGCCCTCGACGAAACTCACGCCCTCAAGCGATGTAAAACAGGGACAGACCGTGATAGGACTTGATGGGCAGGGTGGCGCTGTGACCGGCATCGTATCAAGGGTTGATGCGGTAGGAATTTATGCGAATCTTCCTGGTATAGAAAACGGCGCAGCCGTCGTGAATCTCTCAGGCGCCATCATAGGTATTGCAGGCGGCGGTGGACTCTTCCTCCCAGCAGAGCGCATTGATGCACTAGTACCGCCGGTTCAGTAATCATACGGTGTATTCCCTCGTCTACTCTCCACACGCGAAGGGTGGTACGATGGGAGAGGGATTCGGGCGTTTGTGCACAGCATTATAGATATGCCTCCATTCAAGAATTTCACCACTAAAGCAAAAGAAGCTATACGAAAGGCCCATGAACTCGCTATTGAGCGAGGCCAAAACCATGTCTCTCCACTTCATCTTTTGACTGCCCTCATACACCAAGAAGAGTCTCTGGTGTTTTCAGTACTTGATCGCATGGACGTCGATACCATGCTCCTTGCCGATACACTCCTTGAGACACTTGAGACGCCGGAGACCTCTTCGACACTCTCCCCCTCCTACCAGCTCTACCTCACCCCCGAGCTCGCACAGGCGCTTGAAGCTTCTGGAAAGGTGGCCGCACGCATGAATGATGCCTTCGTGGGTACGGAGCATTTGTTTGTAGCAGTACTTGAGTCGCCGGGCCCCGCAGGTGACATACTTTCTCGTTTTAAGATTGAGGCTGACACCATCATGCAAGTCTTGAAGGAATTAAAATCTGCAAAAGATGGTCATGTGGTTGAACCCAAAAAGTTTCGTGCGCTCGCAAAATACACCCGCAACCTCACAAAACTTGCTTCAGAAAACGCACTTGATCCAGTCATTGGTCGCGATCAGGAAATTCACCGTGTCATTCAGATACTTTCACGTCGCACGAAAAATAATCCGGTACTGATAGGTGAGGCAGGAGTCGGAAAAACAGCAATAGCAGAAGGGCTTGCAGCACGCATCGCGAGTAACGAAGTTCCTGAATCTTTGAAGAATAAGGAGCTACTCTCGCTTGATCTTGGTCTTATGATCGCCGGCACCAAGTACCGCGGAGAGTTTGAGGAGCGCATGAAGACGGTGATGAAAGAAGTGGAGCGCGCAGAAGGGAAGGTGATCCTCTTTGTCGACGAGCTTCACACGCTGGTGGGTGCCGGAGCCGCTGAAGGTGCTATGGATGCATCAAATATGCTGAAACCCTCTCTCGCGCGAGGAGAAATCCGCATCATCGGCGCCACTACCCTCAAGGAGTATCAGCAGCATATAGAAAAAGACGCTGCTCTCACGCGGCGCTTCCAACCGATCTATGTGCAAGAACCCTCAATTGAGGATGCAATTGCTATTTTGCGCGGACTGCGCGACCGCTACGAGCTCTACCACGGGGTACGTATTACTGACGGAGCAATTGTCGCCGCAGTTGAGCTTTCTTCCCGCTACATAAGCGATCGATTTCTCCCCGACAAAGCAATAGACCTTATCGATGAAGCCGCATCGGGACTTCGCATTGCGCTTGAAAACAAACCTCTGCATCTTGAAGAAACCGATCGGAAAATCCGCCGTCTTGAGATAGAACGGCAAGCACTTGAGAAAGATGCGCAGGCCGCCTCACACAATGAGCGTGCCAAAGAGATCCGTGCGCGACTTAAAGAAATAGAAACCGAAACGGCTGACCTTAAGGAGACGACCGCTGAGCTTGAATTGAAGTGGAAGAACGAGAAGGAGGTGCTTGAGAGTATTCGCATGATGAAGACTGAGCTCGATAAACTGCGCGTACAGGCAGACAACGCAGAAGCTATTGCCGACCTAGGTACCGCAGCCGAGATCCGCTACGGAAAGATTCCGGTGCTTCAAAAGGAACTCGAAACGAAGACCAAACGTCTCAAAACGCTCCAGAAATCACGTCGCGTGCTCCACGAAGAGGTAACTGAAGGCGAGATCGCCGGTGTGGTATCGCGCTGGACGGGAATCCCGGTCGCTAAGATGCTCGAAGAAGAAGCTGCAAAACTCGGACGTATGGAAGAGGCTTTGAAGGGTACGGTGATAGGTCAAGATAAGGCGGTGACTGTCATCTCAAATGCGGTGAAGCGCTCGAGAGTAGGAATTGCAGACCCGAACCGTCCCATCGGTTCATTCTTGTTCCTCGGCCCCACCGGAGTGGGAAAGACCGAACTCTCGAAGCGACTTGCGGAGTTTATGTTTAACGACGCGGATGCGCTCGTACGGGTCGACATGTCTGAGTTTATGGAGAAACACTCCATCGCCAAGCTTATCGGCGCGCCCCCCGGTTACGTGGGTTATGAAGAAGCGGGGAGCCTCACCGAGCGCATTCGCCATCGTCCGTACGCGGTGGTCCTCTTTGATGAGGTTGAGAAAGCGCATCCAGAGGTGTTTAACATCCTTCTCCAGGTGCTTGATTCAGGACACCTCACCGATGGCAAGGGAAGAAAGGTAAATTTCAAGAACACGATCATCGTGCTCACGAGCAACATCGGTGCAGAATTCCTTGACCGCATGGCATCTATTGGATTTAGCAATGGCGATGGCGATGATGCCGCAGGCTTTGAGCGCGTGAAGGAAAAAGTCATGGGTGCTCTGAAAGATCACTTCAGACCGGAATTCTTGAATCGCCTCGACGACATCATCATGTTTGAGGTGCTCGCAAAAGAAACGCTTATGAGAATTGTCGACAATCAGGTAGAGGAAATCATGAAGCGGCTCGCAGCGAAGCGCATCTCTTTGACGCTTGCACCTGAGGTACGGGCGTGGCTTGCGGACGTAGGCTATAACCCACAGTACGGCGCGAGACCCCTGAAGCGTGCCATTCAAGATAAAATTCTCACGCCGATTGCAACGTTGATGGTGGGACAGGGAGTAATGGAGGGCGGCGCTGTCAGCGTAACCATGAAAGCGGGCGAGCCGCACTTTGACGTAAAGAAAAGTTTCCCGCGGGTACGCAAAGTAAAAGAGGTCGCAGAGTAGATAGGAAAATTATGTACGCGTCGACACCCCGGCATGGTGTCATGCTCACGCTCGCTTGCCTTGCCTCGTGAGATAAGCGCGAAGTGCCGCCGTGTCACGGGGCGAGCCCAATCCTCCTTATTACTTCGCTCTTGGCTCAAAATAGGAGTTGTGGTAAGGTTGCCCCTATATGTCACAAGACCATCTCATCCGCCTCAAGTCCACCAAATCGGACACGGTGTATTTCACTCGTAAGAACCGAAAGAAGGTAGAGCGCAAGCTAGAGTACAAAAAGTACGACAAGGTGACGCGCAAGCGCGAGATTTTCAAAGAGGCGAAGAAAGGTTAAAAAATATCCCCGCGAAAGCGGGGATATTTTTGTGGAGGTTAGGCAGCTTCTCGATGTTCCACCGGAGGTTCTCCTTGCGCCGCCCGTATTTGGTCGTCGTATGCAGTAGGGCCCGTGTCATGGCCGATTATTTCCGCCTCGCTCGCAGGGGCTTTGGCATCTCTCCTCGCAAGGTCAAATGCGGCCTCCTCGTCTTTAGTCATCGGTCTTTTCCCAGCCACATCTTGTCCCGGAATTTCAGGTGTATGCATATGCTCACAGTATAGTGCCATAGTGCGAGAAGGCAAGGCTCAGTCTTCTCCTATCCTCAACAGGCGGTTTTTGAAAGCGAGCCCACGAGGAAGTGTCCTCGTGAGATGTCGCCGTAGGACGGCTATCTCACGGGGCACGAGTCGGTCACGAGTCATTCCTCGGGCGGATTGAACAAATATAGTAACATACGATGTTACTATATAACAATCGTCATGAGAGCGGGGATTTTTCTATAGTGTAGGACTTGTCGGGCAAGATTCGAACGGGAAGCTTGACTTAGAAACATGCCAGCATAAAATTATAAACTGATGTTCATTTTGAATATCATTCCAAAACTGGAGTAGAGTTGTGGCATTAGACCCTGAATCACGCCGTCTGAAACGGCAGATTGACCGCATGTGCAGAGAGGGGCAGAGGAGAATCGCAGAACATCAAGGCGAAATCGAGACACTCCCCACAGGCTCATGGGTTTGTATTGATGTGCGAACAGGCAGCTATGTTGTGGCGTCTTCATGTGAGCAAGCTTCCCAAAGGTTTAAGGAAGAATACGGAGATCGAGCATCGTACTTGCATGGTGTGGGGGTGTCAGTCCGTGTCTAGCTTATATGGATTTGTTGACACTCGTACTGGTAGCCCAATGCTACCGATTGTAACTGCTCAAGCACGTAGGTTTGTCGCAGTCGTTGACACTGGCTTCACCAATCAACTCTGGATGGGAAACCTCTATGCTCAGCGGCTCGGTGTTACCCCCTCTCTCGGACCATCAACACAGGTCATCCTCGCAAACGGTGGACTCGTTACTGTTATTGAAGGGTGGCTAAATATACAGTGGGTGCATGGAATTCATAGAGCGCATGTATTCATGTACCCGGCAAGGCCCAATGACACTGAGGTTCTTGTTGGTACTGGTTTACTTAAACCAAGTACCCTTGAGATCGTATTCCTTTCCGACACGGTTGAGATACGACCATAAGTATATTCAAAACAGCCGCGCCAAGGTTCTCCTTGGTGCGGTTCTCTATTAATTTAGTCTGTACCACTCCATGCGAAAACCCCTATTCCTCGGGCGGATTGAACAAATATAGTAACATCGTATGTTACTATATAACAATCGTCATGAGAGCGGGAATTTTTCTATAGTGTAGGACTTGTCGGGCAAGATTCGAACGGGAAGCTTGACTTAGAAACATGCCAGCATAAGGTTACGTAGGATGTTCATTGCGAGCAGCCAAAACCAGGAGACGAGTCATGGCATTAGACGCAGACGCACGTCAATTCAAGAAACGAATTACCCGAATTGGTAAAGAAGGGGAGAAAAGAATTCTCGAGCGTCAATCTGAAATTGATGCGCTCCCCACAGGTTCTTGGGTATGTATTGACATCATGACAGGAGAATACGTCGTTGGATCATCGACGGGTCAAGCCTCAGATATATTCAAAGACACGTATGGAGATCGGGAATGTTATCTCCATGGCGTAGGGGTTTCGTGTTCTCATGTATCCAGCTAAAGCAAGTGAGACGGAAGTGCTATTAGGGACTCGGCTACTCCATCCCGATACACTTGAGATTGTATTTCTGAATGACTCGGTTGAAATCCGATGAAGCTAAAGCACCGCGCTTACGCGCGGTGCTTTCCTCAAGTATTAGATTTCTACACAAGCAAAGAAAGGCATGTATCGGTCCAGGACTCGTCGTTGCGGTCATAGATATTTTGTTCGCCGTCGATCGCAAAATTCTCCGATTCCGTCTCGCGAATTTCCGTGCTCGGAAATCATTGCTACGGCCCCCGCAAAATAGAAAGACCGCCTTTCGGCGGTTTCTATTTGCGGGCCCAGTAGGAATCGAACCTACACTATCGGTTTTGGAGACCGATGTTCTACCACTAAACTATGGACCCTGGCGAGGAGCCTCTATTCGTGCAAGGAACGGATATGGCCCGACATTTCTTAGCCTAGCAGAAATGAGGGTGTGGGGAAAGCACTCATAATTCAAGAAGCAGCACGTATACTGTATCTATGCGAGCGCTTCGCGCACTCATTCCTTCTGTGTTCCTCTTGGTCATGCTGCTTGCGCCGCTTGCAGCTTTTGCTGCGCCCACAGACTTCTTTGGACCTTTGCTTCCCGTGGTGTGTCATTGCGAAGAGCAGGGGTCTGCTCCTGACTGGGGCTGCGTGTGGCTCACGCTCCAGAATATTCTAAACTTTGCAATGTCTCTCGGAGTGCTCATCTTTGTCCTTACGGCGGCGTATGCAGGCATTCTCTTTATGACGAGCCCGGTGCATCCGCAAAATCGGGAGCTAGGGCGGAGCGTTCTCTTAAATGCAGTGGTGGGACTTCTCTTGGCACTTTCCGCCTGGCTCATGGTGGACTTTATCATGGGTGCGCTTTATAACCCCAGTAAAGGTTTTGGGCCCTGGAACGCGATTCTAACTGCGAATTCCGACGCTCTCTGTCTAAAAAAGAACGAAGCGCCCGTAGCAGATACTACGGAGGGAGGGGGCGGAGACGCACAGGGTGGAGGATCAGGAGGTTCAGCAACTTCATCTAATACACCAAGTGGATCCGCTACGTGCTCGAATTGCATATCCGCAACAATTTCTCATAAACCTCCTCCGAATGGATGTGACTTGAACGGTGGGAACGACGGAGTCGGTGCACCGAACCCATCCATAATGGAATGTCAGATGAACTCAACACTTCATTCAAAGCTAGTGGCGGCAAGGAACGTAGTCGGTGGTTGGTGGGTTACTGAGATGTGGCCCCCTACTCGCGATCACGAAGAATTATGTCATACCAACGGTGAGTGTGTAGACATTGCTTTTATGAATGGTCCCGATAATACCAATGGACAAAAAGTCCTGGCCGTAATAAATGCGGTTCAGGGTCAAGGACTCGACGCTATCTTTGAAGCAAAATCACAAGCACACTGCAATGAGCTTGTTGCTGAGGGGGTACCAGCAGGAGAGATGGAGATAGTGCCAGGTCAAGATGGCAGCGGACACTTCTCGGTCTATCGTTCCTCGCGTAGTGCAGATGGATGTGGGAACTAAGGCGTACCGGTAAGTTTTCGGATCCACGCTTCTTGGCGGCGGGCGTATTGAAAGAGTTTTGAGGTAAGCGCAGGGAGAAGCGACGCTTCATCGCGTTCTCCCCGCAGGTATTCACCCACCACGCGATACTCAAGCCCCAGCTCATTAAGCCGCGTGTCCCCGACGCGCTCGCGGATATGCCGCACCTCCTCCACAAGTCCGCGTTTTAGAGTTTCTGTAAGGCGCGCGCGTATGCGCGCGCGAATCTCCTCCTTCTCTAGAGAAAGTACTACCCATTCAACCTTGTATTTCAACTCATGAGGTGTAACCTCGCGGGTTGGAACTACGCCGTACTGGTCGATAAGTTCCAATGCACGGATAAGTCGGCGACGGTTCTTCGGATCAAGTTCTCCAGCACGACGCGGGTCGCGGCACACTATCTCCTCGTACAGTTCTTCATTTGTTTTCTCTGGCGATACCATATATGGTATCGCCTTTTTTGGTGAAGACGGAAGTCCGCGCACAAGTGCATCAAAGTAAAAGTGCGTACCACCCGCGAGTATGGGGAGTTTTCCTCTCGCCGTTATATCTGCGATACGCGCTGTGGCGTCTTCCACGAAGTCTCCCGCGCTATAGCACTCTTCCGGTTCACGAATGTCGATGAGGTGGTGGGGAATACCTCCCATCTCTTCTTTCCCTATCTTTTCGGTGCCAATATCAAGCGTGCGATACACCTGGCGGGAATCAACCGAAATCACCTCACTCCCGTGCTCTTTGGCGAGCGCTATCGCGCGTGCAGACTTCCCCGAGGCTGTAGGGCCTATAACGCACATGATTCTTTCTCTATTCATAGCGATGCGATATCACCATACTATACATTTTCTTTTCGCACTTTCTGCTCCTTTTTCCATCTCTTCCCATGTACCTTATCTTACTCATATAGGAGTAAGATAAGTTACATG
>JBASFO010000102.1:0-6731 GCA_049653065.1 Minisyncoccia bacterium | reverse complement strand
ATTCCGTATGGATGGTGAGCTCCATACCTCGCTTGAACTTCCTCCCAAAGTACATCCCGCAGTCGTCGCTCGTATAAAGATTCTCTGCCAAATGCGTCTTGATGAGCGCAGAAAACCCCAGGACGGGAGATTTTCTGCGACGGTTGAAGGACACCGTATAGACTTTCGTGTTTCTACCTTTCCGACTGAGTACGGCGAGAAGGTGGTGATGCGTATCCTTGACCGCGCGAAATCAATCGCGACTCTCGGTACAGTCGGATTCTCAAAAGAGGACCTCCTCACCGTGCGCGACATCCTGCGCGCCCCCTACGGCATCATCCTTCTTTCTGGTCCCACCGGTTCCGGAAAATCCACCACGCTGTTCTCGATGCTTTCTGAGCTTGATCGAGAAACACAAAACGTGGTTTCCATAGAAGACCCGGTCGAATATGAGATTCCCAAGGTATCTCAGTCTCAGGTGCATCCTGAAATAGGCTATACCTTTGCCTCGGGGCTCCGCTCTATACTCCGCCAAGACCCCGACATCATCATGGTGGGTGAAATTCGCGATAAAGAAACCGCACAGCTTGCTATCCAAGCGGCGCTCACCGGTCACCTCGTGTTCTCCACCATTCACACCAATACTGCCGCTGGAGTTATCCCGCGTTTGGTTGATATGGGCGTCGATCCCTACCTCATTGCTCCGACCATGGTCGCTGCTATAGGGCAGCGTCTCGTACGGCGGCTCTGCAAGGGAGCGGGACAGGAATTTACCCTCTCTGACTCCATGCGACTTCTTCTTGAGAAGCAATTTACCGATCTCCCAAGTGAATTTAAGGCGCGCGTACCAAAATTTGAGAAATTCTACCGTGCCGCGCCTACCGCGGAGTGTCCGAACGGCACGAGGGGGCGCCTCGGGGTATTCGAGATAATGCGCATGACCCCCCAAATCGAGCGCGTAATTCTCGAAAACCCTGTTGAAGAAAAGGTGTATGAGTCTGCACGCAAACAGGGCATGCTCACCATGCGCGAGGATGCTATCATGAAAGCACTCGCCGGTGAGATTCCGTTTGAGGAAATAAATACCCTCGGCGGAGAACTTCTTGTCGGAGACGAACCAGCGTAACTTTTGATACATGGCATCTTACCGTATTTACCTCGTTGATGATGATCGGTTTCTTCTTGATATGTATGCGGTCAAGTTTAGAAACGCTGGCCACGATGTAACCGCGTTTCAAAGCCCAGATGAGGCACTCGCTGCTCTCAAGAAAGAGAAGGCGCCAGACGCGGTACTTTTAGACGTCGTGATGCCGGGCATGACGGGTTTTGAAATGCTCCAGAAAGTGCGTGATGAAAAGCTTGCAGAGGCTACCAAATTCATAATTCTCTCAAATCAAGGCCAAGATGCTGACCTTGATAAAGCAAAAGAACTTTCTGCTGCGGGATATGTGGTTAAAGCATCTGCAATACCCTCCGAAGTCTACTCTCAAACAATCTCGATAATTGAAAAGCAACCATGAGCGCGTCTTCGGGAGATTCCATACACTCATTTCTCTCGACTGTGGTCGCTGAGGGCGGCTCAGATCTCCATCTTTCTGTAGGCTCGCATCCCATCATCCGTGTTTCTGGTGCACTCATCCCCCTTTTGAAAGAATCAAAGCTTACCAAGGAGAATACCGAGGCACACTTGAAAGCAATACTTCCGCCTGATCGATGGGACGTATTTACCAAAGAACAGACCGTAGATTTCTCACACGCACACACGGACGGTAATCGTTTTCGAGTGAATGGGTACATCGCCGGGGGCGCAATTACCATTGCCATGCGCCTTATTCCCCGCGAGATTCGTACGTTCACTGCGCTTAATCTACCCCCCATACTCGAAGTCTTTAGTCAGCGACAGCAGGGATTCTTTTTGTGCGTCGGGCCCGTAGGACAGGGGAAGTCAACCACTCTTGCAACTATTGTTGACCGCATCAATGAGACGCGCGCGGAGCACATTGTCACCATAGAAGACCCCATCGAGTATCTGTTTGAGAATAAAAAATCGCTCATACACCAACGCGAGGTGCATATAGATACTCCAGACTTTCATAATGCGCTCATTGCGGCGTTTCGAGAGGACGTAGACGTGATTATGGTGGGTGAGATGCGAAATCCTGAGACGATTTCTGCTGCCGTAACCGCCGCGGAGACCGGACACCTCGTGCTCTCCACACTTCACACGAATAACGCCGCACAAACCATCGATCGTATTATCGACATGTTCCCGCCAAACCAGCAGGACCAGGTGCGCGTACAGCTCGCCGGTTCTCTCGCAGGTATCTTCTCCCAACGCTTGGTGCCACGAATTGCGGGCGGTCTTATTCCGGCATACGAGCTCCTCATCAATAACAGCGCAATTGCAAACCTGATTCGTGAAGCACGAACCCATGAGATAGGTACGGTGATTCAGACCTCAAGCCAGGATGGCATGATCGATCTCGATCGTTCTCTCGCTGAGTTGGTGCGACGAGGAGAGATAACGGTAGAAGACGCGTACGAACGTGCCAGCGACCAAAAGACCTTTGAGAGGTATTTGTAGGCACTAAAAACCTTGTCTACTTTGTTGCTCGCTCCGGTCCTCCCTCACCGTACTACTATGTACGGCTCGGTTCGCTCCTCACTCGCGCCTCGTGGCCAAGGTCTTTAGAGGCCTACAATCCGGTTTATCAAAACTATGTAGTTCCCGCGCCGACGCGCCCCGAGAGCCCTTGTGCAGGATAGGCCCGCGCTCCGTTTCCGCCCGCGCCTCTCTACTATCGTAATCAATATAGTAACATACGATGTTACTATATTTGGAAACAAGGGCAGTATTGATTAGGTTAAACGCGTGAGAGACTAAGGAAACCTGCGAATGTTACCTCTAGCAGTAGCTAGTCGAGTGTGGGACGCCGCCACGGCATAGTGAGCTTATATACGCGCTCGCCAAGATAGGTTATGCCAATAGCAGCAAGTATAAATATCCAAGGTTCAACCGGCACTCGGTATCGGGAATAGCCGACTGGTCCGGTGAGTATTGCGTAGTAATAGATAAGAGTTATTAGAAACACTACTTGTGGTTTCTTTCTTCCCACCCATAGTCCGTAGATAAGCGCCATATAGAGCAGTGGCCATACAACTGTCCGTTCAAGCTCTATGAAGGAAAAGAAAAAGTGATCTTCATGTTGTAATTGAGGGAAAGACGCATGATCCAGATCATAGTAATTTGGCCGCAGCAGAACGTCATAGAAAATCTGTAGACCACTTGCCAAAAAGAAATCATCGATAGTAGAGAAATGGTACGAAACGTATTGAGGAAAGTTGGAGATTATGTATGGGTGCGTGATATGGTCGAGATGATCGCTATACCTGAGATCCATCTGTTGACGATCCGTAAGGTTTCCGCTCTCAAGCACGAATTCTTTTTGAATATCTACCCGCTTTCTTCCGGTTTGTTCTGCAAGAAATTGTGGCACCAGTAAATAGAAGAAATTATAAGAAACAACCGAACTTAATTTCGGTTCTCCCGATACCATATAATTACGTATAAGCCACGGCACTACGAGCACGCTCACCGCAAGGGAAAACACGCTCACACGTATAAGAATCTTTTTCCATGGCATATCGCGTAGTGTCCACACAATAAAGGGAATACAAACAAAAGGAAGGAACATCCCAATTGGTCGAGTAAGGATAATGGCACCGAGGAGAAGTCCTCCCACCACAAATCGTACTATGGACTTATGAGAAGAAGAGAAGACTACGTATACGAATGAGACTAACAAGAAAATATAGAGTGTTTCAGTCATAACGGTCATTGCGTAGAATATGGTGGATGGATTCAACAGATAGAAACCGCTGGCGAGCATTCCCGCTATACGTTTCTCGGCCAGTCGTACTGCAAAGAAATAGATGAGGACACTTGTGCAAAATACTAAAATTATTTGGAGAAACGGAACGAATGCATAGCTGCCCGTAAGCGCATACACCACGGCTAAGAAGAGTGGATACACTGGGACACGGATAGTATTAGGGACCTCACCATCCGTAGAAAACATCCCGAGTTCTGCCACATGCTTGCCGAGTGCCGCATACTCTTCCGAATCATCCCTAATGACAGGAAGTCCTTCTGTGCTCACGTCCACCTTTAGATACACGCCAGCATCGTGTCTCTCATAAATTGAATGATAGGCTGGGATATAGAGTGCGCAGATACTAAGAAATAAAACACTCGTCACGAACATGTCGAGGCGGCTGAATGTCATGCGTACGGCAAGCATAGCGCACATACTACGAGGTCGGATACTCCGCTGATACACAGGGTTAACCACCATGTATCAAAGAAAATGACGGCTAACCCTATCTACCCACTCATGCGTTTCCAAATATAGTAACATACGATGTTACTATATTTGGAATCAAGGGCAGATAGATATAGATGCGGTACGGGAATGTGGGAAAGACACATGAGCAATCCACTAGGCGCAGACTCATGTGAGGGTACGGGCATGCGATAATCAAGGCACATGCTATTTACCTATAAGGCGCTCGATAAAGATGGGCACGAGAGGGAGGGGACGGTGGAAGCGCTCTCCATGGACGTTGCAGTCTCGACTCTGCAGCGGCGCGGCCTCGTGGTGTCGTTTATAGAACCGTCCGCACAAAAGTCTATTCTCTCGATGGATATTGGCGTGTTTAAGTCGGTTTCCATGAAGGAAATCGTCATCCTCTCACGCCAGATAGCGACGCTGTTTGAAGCACAAGTCTCGGCACTTCGGGTGTTTCGTCTCCTCGCGGCCGAAGTTGAAAATAAATACTTGGCTGACATTCTCTCCCAGGTCGGAGATGATCTCCAAGGCGGGAGTCCCATCTCGAAAGCGCTCGAGCGCCATCCCAAAGCGTTTAGTCCGTTTTATGTAAATATGGTGAAAAGCGGTGAGGAGGCAGGAAAACTCTCAGAGACCTTTGGGTACTTGGCCGACTACCTTGACCGCACCTACGAGGTGGTTTCAAAAGCACAAAATGCGCTCATTTATCCCGCCTTTGTCGTGGTGACGTTCTTTGTAGTGATGACGCTCATGCTCACCATGGTTATTCCAAACGTCTCAAAGATTCTCATAGATTCGGGACAGGAGATACCGCTCTACACGCGTATCGTTATCGGCCTCTCACAGCTCATCGTTAATTACGGCGCGTTTGTGCTCATCGGTCTCGTAGTTGGTGGATTCTTTGCGTATCGGTATATGAAAACTCCTATAGGCAGGCTCTTTTTTGATAACCTGAAGCTCGAGACACCCTATATAGGTGAGCTCTATGAAAAGCTCTATCTCTCGCGCATTTCCGACAACTTTGCGACCATGCTCGCCTCCGGCGTTCCGGTCGTTGAAGCGGTTGAGATTACCGGGACGGTCGTCGGGAGTGCGACCTATGAAAAGGTGCTCGCGGAGGTAGGAGAGGATGTGAAGGGTGGCTCCACCATTTCAGATGCTTTGGCAAAGCATAGAGAGGTGCCGGGCATTATGATTGCGATGATTAAGGTGGGTGAGGAGACGGGTGAATTAGGAAATATCCTTACTACGCTTGCGAAATTCTATCGCCGCGAAGTCTCGCAAGCAGTCGACACACTCGTTGACCTCATTGAGCCCCTCATGATCGTGTTCCTTGGGCTTGGTGTCGGTATACTTCTTGCGGCGGTTTTAATTCCGATATACAACCTCGCAGGTTCAATCGGATAGCGCACTACGCAAGAGTTTTGGTTGCGGTAGCACTTATCCACACGGGCGTGAATATACGCGCAGTACTCTCGTACAATAAGGGAAGCGGAATCATTTTACTGCTTTACCCGCTTTACTCGCCTTACCCATTCTATGAACCCAGTACTTTCCCAGGGCCATGTGCGACGCGGTTTTACGCTCATCGAGCTCCTCGTCGTCATCGCCATTATCGGCATCCTCTCATCCGTCGTCTTGGCGTCCCTTAACACGGCGCGCTCCAAGGGTACGGATGCAAAGATTCAAAGTGAAATCCGTTCTGTTCAGGTAAACGCAGAAATCTACTACGACAACTACGGAAACAAATACCAGACTACCGGTCTTGCTATAACCGCGTGTACCGGTGGTACTGCGCAGACAACACTCTTCAACAGTGCGACAAACCCGAACGTAACACAAATCATTTCAGATATGATTCTTGCAAACGCTACCTATGACCCGGTATGTGGAATAACCGCAACGGGTGATGCGTATGCCATGTTCCACCGTCTCACCTCTCCAACGACCGCGACGTACTTCTGTGTAGATAGCACCGGTAGGGCAACTACGACAACCAACGCCCTCTCTGCTTCTATTACCGTGTGTCCTTCATAAATCTGTAGGTTGAAGGCAAGGAAAAGCCCCGAAAGGGGCTTTTCCTTGTATACCCCCCACCACTTTCTCTTAGAAAGTGGTGGGGGGTATACTTAACCTCCGTAATGCTCTTCACGACTCTTCTCATGGGTGCTCTTGGCGCGGTGCTCGGCTCCTTTATAGGGGTAGTGGGGGAGCGCGCGTACACAGGACAGTCTTTTCTCTCGGGACGCTCACGCTGTAATTCTTGTAGAAGGGAACTTGGCGTCCTCGACCTCATTCCTATACTTTCCTGGTCTCTCTCTCTCGGGAAGTGTCGCTCCTGTGGCTCAAAAGTCCCCGGCCTCTATCTCCTGCTTGAAGCTTCCTTGGCGCTTCTCTTTGCAC
>JBASFO010000101.1:0-4618 GCA_049653065.1 Minisyncoccia bacterium | reverse complement strand
GGCTGCGCCAATATAGTAACATCGTATGTTACTATATTCTTCTGCTTATTGGCATCGGAGAGAATGCCTCGTCCTCTTGTGCTGCGAGGATGGCAACACGGACTTCTTTATTCCTCCTCTTCGTCTTCGCGCGGTTTCTCGAGAAGCGCTGGTTCTATGCCCGCTTTCGACTCGCTAATGCGGTACACATCTTTATCTATCTTTCCAAGCTCCTTGTAACCTGCATTAAAGTGAGAGACGGTAGTCGAAAGAGACGTGCCGAGTTTTTTATAAAACATCTCAAACGCGCCGACATGCTTTCCGAGCTCCCCTACCCGCTTTTGTATTTCAGCAGCTTTCTGCTCTATCTGGAGCGCTTTTAATCCTTGCATAACGGTCTGAAGGTATGCGAGGAATGACGTGGGTGAGACGATGATGACTTTGTGTTTTGACGCGGCGCGCTGAATGAGATTTTCTTCGCCCTCACCTCCTCCTGCTCCGACCTGATTTACCAGAAGGTCATAGTAAATACCCTCTGAGGGGATGAACATGAACGCGAAATCCATAGTTCCCTCTTCGGGGCGAATGTACTTTGCGGTCTCCGAAATGCGAAGCTTCAAGTCATTCACGAATGCTTTCTCAAGCGCGGGTTTCTCACTCTCAGGCGCATTCACGAGACGATTGTAATTCTCGAGCGAAAACTTCGAGTCAATCGGTACTATTCTTTCGTTTATAAACACTGCCGCATCGACTATCTCTCCGTTTTTAAACGGGTACTGGAGTTTATACATTCCAGGAGGCAACACATTTTTTAATACCGTTTCAAGATAGTACTCGCCGAGTACGCCCCGCTGTTTGGGGTTTTTCAGAATATCCTGGAGAGACTGTAGTTGCTTGGCATATTCTCCCGTCTGCCGTCCAATTTCTTTCACAGACGTGAGCTCTTCCGTAATTTCTTTGATGAGTTTGCCGCTCTCCGCGATTTGACTACGGACCGTCTCGTGGACCTGGCGCGAGGACTCTGCCATACGAGAGTCGAGCGCGCGCTCCAGGTTCTCCATTTGTTTCTGCAGGAGTATGAGCCCGCCGGTCTCTGCTTCCGGCTCCTTCTCTCGACGCTTCAAAATGAAATAGAGCCCGATACCCTGGACGAGTATGAGGCCGAGCACGATGAGCGCGATAGTAAACAAATCCATGATCACTGATTATACCCCCTGTTTCCGGAGACGCGCTGCTTTGCGTTCGGGAGCAATGAAGAAAAGTTCCTTTGCAATCTCAATAAGTATAAGGTTCACGAACCCGGCGCCCAGTATGATGCCAAAGTCGGAAAGTGAGATGGGTACCGTATGTACGAGCGCCTGCACGGGAGGAAAAAGAAGGGCGAGGAGGAGCATGCCTGCGGAGGCAATAAGCGAAACAAAGAGTACGGGGTTGGTACCAAGTCGTATGTTCCAGAGGTGGGTACCAAAGGATTTAAAGGCAACCGCGCCCGCAACAGATGAGACGGAGAGAGCACCAAACATGATAGTACGAAGCTCGTCTTCTGGCATACCTGTTGAAAAAAGTACGAAATGAAGTGCGACGAGCATGAGGCCAGTCGCGATCCCGACAGCAGTAATAAGCTGGAGGAGATTCTTGGAAAGAACTCGTGCGATATCTGGGTGCTTGGGCGAGCGTTTCATCGCAGAGGGATAGAGGGGCTCAAATGCAAGCGCCACATTCATAGGCCCACCTTCAATGAGATTCGCCCACATGATTTGGGAAGGCAAGAGAGGAATCGGAAGTCCCACCGCAAGCGATGAGGTAATGATAAAAATCTCACTAAAGTTCGTCGAGAGCATGTAGGCAAACATTTTCTTGATGTTGTCGCGGAGTCTTCTCCCCTCTTCAATTGCTTTTGTAATTACTGAGAAGCTGTTAGTAAGAAGTACGAGATCGGAGGCTTCTTTGGCAACATCGGTTCCCGAGCCGAGCGCAACACCAATAGACGCCGCTTCAAGCGCCGGCGAGTCATTTACACCATCACCAGTCATGGCGACCACCTCACCGGCGCTCGTTAATACCCGTGCGACGCGGAGCTTGTCGGATGGGGTGACACGCGCAAAAACCGTATGCTCGCGAAGCATCGAGAGGAGCGCTTCGTCAGTCTGATCTTTAAAATCAGCGCCGGTATAGGCACGCGCCTCTTTCCCTGCAATCCCTACTTGACGCGCAAACCAGAGCGCGGTCTCGGGGTTATCCCCCGTAAGCATGATGACGCGCGCGCCAGCTGAGCGCATTTTCGCAACTGAAGCAGCAGCGTCGGGGCGCACCACGTCCGAGAAGATAATAAAACCCATGAGTTCAAGTCCCTCAAGAAAAGCGGGGAGCGCGGCTTCCGGGGGAAACGCGGCGAGCTTGGTGACTACCCTACCGACTGCAAGGACGCGCTTTCCCTCACGCGCGGCGCGCGTGAGCGCTTCCTCAAAGTATGTGCTGTTGTTTTTCCCGAGCGCGGTATCGCCACCCCTAATTCCCATGAAATGGCTGGCGTGGGAGAGAAAAAGTTCAGGAACACCGGTAAGGTACGCAACCATCTTCCCTTCCTCCTCAAAGAGCATGCCGCCGTAGCGGCGTATAGAAGAGAAATGGAGCTCATCTTGCCGCGGCCGCTGCCTTCGTAATTCTCTCTCGGAAATCCCCGCCTCAAGCCCCGCGAGGAGTATGGCTTGCTCCATAGGACGTCCGCGCGCAACGATCGCCTCGCCTAAGGGTGCATCGGGCATTTCTTCAAGGTACCCGTCTGAAGCGAGAACAGCCGCACGAAGCATTTTGTGCGCGGTCTCTCCTTCGGCAGTTTCGGTGGTACCCCCGAGCGTCACAAATGCTGCCGCCTTCATTCTCCCTTCAGTGAGCGTCCCTGTTTTATCGGTCAAGATAACCGAGGTAGCGCCGAGCGTTTCCGCAGCGAGGAGATTCCGTACCAATCCGCCCGACTTTAAAATCCGCTCCATACCAACCGCAAGCACCACGGTCACCGCTGCCGGAAGCCCTTCGGGAATAGAAGCAACGGCGATTGATATAGCGATGAGGAGTGTATCGCCTACAGTTATACCTTGATAGAGCGCGAGTCCCACAATGCAGACAATCACCACTGCAATTATGAGAAGAAGAAGCTTTGCAATGCCTCGTATATCGCGCTGGAGCGGGGTCTCTCCTTTCTTCGCGCCGATAAGCTCTTTAGCAATAGTGCCAAGCTCGGTATCTCCCCCCGTTGCGATCGTAATACCTATGCCGGCACCTGCGGCAACGAGCGTACCCGCATAGGCCATATTGGTGCGCTCCACGAGTGGCGCGTCGATACTGACTTCATCAAGAGCTTTCTCTACGGGAAGCCATTCTCCGGAAAGTTGTGCCTCATTCATCGAAAGGCCGTGTATCTCAAGGAGACGCACATCCACCGGAACTTTTGCGCCTGTCGAGAGTACGATGAGGTCTCCCGGCACCACTTCTTCAGAAGGAATTTCTTTACGCTCTCCGTCACGAATCACGACGGCATGAGGCGCCTCCTCCTTAGCAAGAGTAGCAAACGCCTTGCTTGCCCTACCTTCCTGAAAGACCCCAATAGCGACATTCACGAGAAGCGCGAGCGCAATGATGAGCGCGTCAGAATAGTGGGAAATAAATGCCGTTACACAGGCGGCAGCGAGAAGTACAAACGCGATAGGGCTTGCAAGCTGTCGCAATACTCTTTGCACGAGACTATCTGTTTTTGGTTTGGGGAGTCGATTTCTACCCTTGCGGAGTCGGGTGAGCGCCTCACTGTGCGAGAGTCCTTTGCCTATAGGTATGTGAAAAGCAGCGAGCGCCTCTTCCGCAGAAAGCGCGTGCCACGGACGTATATCCATCACTGGTAAGTATACCCCGCATTACTTTCTTCATGAAAAGTGATGCGGGGTATACCAGTCGGGTGTGCTATTCTTGTGCCCATGAGTATTCACGAAACTATAAAGGCAGGTATCGCGGAAGCGATGAAAGCGCATGATGAAGTGAGACTTCGGACTCTGCGTTCCCTTTCCGCGGCAATGACCAATGAGGTAGTCGCTAAGAAACGAAGACCAAACGAATTTCTTACTGATGAAGAGGCGCTTGCAGTCTTAAAGCGTGCTGCAAGTCAGCGCAAAGACTCCATCGCACAGTTTGACGCGGCGGGTCGCACCGATCTCTCGACTCCCGAGAAAGAAGAGCTCACACTCATCGAAGCCTTCCTTCCTGTACAGATGTCCCGTGAGGAAATAGAAAAAATAGTACAAGGGAAAATCGCCTCCATGGGAGATGCACTCAAAGCCGGTATGGTGGTCGGCGCCGTCATGAAAGAGATACAGGGAAAAGCCGACGGCAGTATGGTGAAAGAAGTAGTGGACGCCCTTCTTTCGTAAGCCTCACTGAGCTTGCTGAAAATCACGAACTGCTTCGTTATGCGGTAGTATCTTTATTCCATAGATGTGCTATAGTTAGAGACCTCTCATTTCCGAGAGGATGGAGGTAGTAGTGGCTCAAAGAAAGAAGGCTACAAAAAAGCATCACAGCGCACCGGGGTGGACGAGACTCCTTTCTCGCCTACGCACCATTCCCACGGGAGAGGCGCGCGCCCTCTTTG
>JBASFO010000100.1:0-2062 GCA_049653065.1 Minisyncoccia bacterium | reverse complement strand
TCTCGCTCCGCAAGCATCCGCTCGTGCTTGTGGGAAGACTTATTCCCTTCCTCATCCTCGACTACGTCCCCTACCTGCTCCCCAAGCTTGGTGCGTATCTCGACAGCATCAACACTAATCCCCTGATCGACTACGGCGCGCTCTTTTCCTTCGGTAATCCGTGGGTAGATTTTATAGTAGGCATCTTCTGGCTCTTTGTATGGATGGGTGCCTTCGGAGTCTTCACGAATCACTTTCTCGATCAGTGGATTGTGACCAACGAGCGCATTATAGACATCGACCAAAAAGACTTTTGGAGGCGCGAGGTCTCGAGCACCTTCCTCTCGCACGTACAAAATGTTGAAACTGAAGTACATGGGTTCTTCCACACCCTCTTCGGGTTTGGCACCGTCTCGGTGGAGACTGCGGGTGCTGAGGTAGGGAGGCTCCGCATGACGGGGCTCCCCGGTCCTTCTCACGTGAGAGATATGATCTTGAAAGAGGTGGCAAAGCACCATGGGGCGCACACCGCTCCTCCCGCTCCCCATGTCTCCTAAGTTTCTGGTACACTCGGTGTATGTCTGGGGGGCTTCCCACTGAACCCTATAAGGGCGTCCGCGATTTCTATCCAGCAGACTGGGGACTTTTGTCTACCATCTTTGCAAACATCAGAAAGACCCTCTCTCTGCGGGGTTATGAAGAGTATCAGGCATCGCCGCTTGAGCACTCCGAACTCTATGAGAGCAAGGGCAACGAAGAAATAATTCGGGAACAAACGTTTTCTTTTACGGACCGGGGAGGGCGCCGGGTGACACTGCGCCCCGAGATGACCCCCACGCTTGCGCGGATGGTTGCGGGGAAACGCCGGGAACTCGTGTTTCCGCTACGCTGGTTCTCTATTGGAAACCGATTCAGGTATGAGCGCCCGCAAAAAGGAAGACTCCGTGAATTCTTTCAGTGCGATGTGGACTTGATTGGGCTTTCTGAGGGCGAAGCAGATCTTGAAATACTACTGCTTGCCGCAGAACTCCTCCGAGCGTTTGGCGCAACGGATGCTGATTTCTCTATACGGGTTAATTCCCGCTCGCTCTTACATGCTGCGGCGCGCGCGTCAGGACTTCCCGAGGGAGACGCGGCGCGCGAGTACTGGAAACTCCTCGATCGCAAAGAAAAGATGCCGAGAGAGGAGTTTGAAGCAGCAAGGCGTACCGGACCGGACCCCCTGAAAGCTATAGAGGAGGCGACAGACCGAGAGGTCCAAAAAGAAAAACAAAAAATAGAGACGTTGATCGAGACGCTCCAAAAACGCGGCGTACCACAGGTATCGTTTGACCCCTCCATCGTGCGTGGCTTTGACTACTACACCGGTATGGTATTTGAGGTGTATGACACCCATAAAGATAATCCGCGTGCTTTGTTTGGCGGTGGTCGCTACAACGAGCTCGTCTCGATGTTTGGTGGCGATGGGGTCTGTGCCGTAGGCTTTGCCTTTGGTGATGTCACACTCGTTGATTTTCTCACGACACACGGCCTCCTCCCCCGTGCCGTCACAGCGCCGCAGGTGTATATCGGTACCCCCACCCTTACGGACATTCCTCGGGCAAAACTCTTTGCTGCCTCTTTGCAGGAGGCGGGTATCCGTACCTTTGTAAATCTCACCGACAAGGATCTCGGCGATCAAGTGAGAAATGCAGTGCGTCGCGGCATCCCCTATTTCCTCGCCTACGGCGCTCAGGAAGAAAAATCGAGTATGGTGCGTATAAAAGATCTCGCGAGAAGCGAAGAGGAATCTATCGAGGAAAACCAGGTGGTTCCCTTCTTGAGACGAGTGCTCGGATAGCTCTATGCGGGCTGTCACCTTTGATATAGAAACAAAAATGTCGGGCCCCTTTCTCCGTGGGCGACTTGATGTGAATCAGATGGAGCTTACCGTGGTAGGCATACACGATTCTGAAACCAATGAATACTCATCCTACCTCCTCGAGGAGCTGCCGAAGTTATGGCCCCTTATTGAGAGCGCCGATATGCTCATAGGATTCAACTCCGACAGTTTTGATATACCGCTCTTGAACCGCTACTACCC
>JBASFO010000099.1:0-2653 GCA_049653065.1 Minisyncoccia bacterium | reverse complement strand
TTTTGCTCTATAAGGATTCAGGCCTTGGCCGCTCTTGTTTTAATCTTCGGCCACTGCACCCCGCAGCAAAGCTGCCGGGGTATGTCTTGCCGAGGCCAACAAGGTATACGCATACAGTACACAAAATCAGTATTCCATTCTAGAAAATAGCAATAAAAAGAAAGCCGTGCGAAACCAAAGGTTTCGCACGGCTTATATATGAGCGCGCACGTGTTATCCGAGTATAACCGGCACCATAATGCAGTCGGGAGCCCCATGGACTTTTGGATCTGGGCGCCCTGTCACCTCAACGTCGATGAGGCCGGTGCACGCGATGTACGCGGTTACCCGGAGATAATACGCACGTCTCTCTCGGTTTCCCTCGCGGTCAAAGACAGTGACAGTACACGGAGCCTGCTTCACCTGTTCTTGCAGAATCCACGACGGATTTTTCTGATCACTCGCCCGTTGTAGTGCCGGAGCGAAATCTCTATCGAGATCTGAAAAGAATACATGTTTTAGACCAGAAGATACTGCCGCCTTAAGAACGGTTGGTTTCTCTCGTGGTATCCGAGTAAAGGGATCTTTGCATCCCTTTCCTACCAGGGTGGTTGTGGGCATGAACTCATCCATGCCGGGCTCTGCGGCAAGCCACGGCAAGAATGCTTTTGAGCCAAGGTACGCAGTTGGCGGGAACAGTGTTTTGAGTGTCCCTGCATGATATCGCTCCATCAACAGTTCCCGCAATGCAGGTGCTTTGTCGAGCGTATCAGGAATAATAAGCAGTCTTTCATTATGCTCATCAGCATCGAATCGTAATTCACGCACGACTCGTATGGACGCGCCATAGTGTGCATTCATCATGTCAGCAAATATCTGGTACGAAGGCTCGTAGAAGCGTTCGAATTCAGAGATGAGAATAGAGAACTGCGGGTTTTGCAACAGCAGTTTTGCAAGTCCATCCATGCCGGGAAGACGTTTCGAGTAATACATCGGCGGCACGCTGCCCTCAAGCAGAGCAATAAAGCCAAGACCACGAGGGTTGTACACATCAACTTCTGCAATATAGAATCCTCCGTCAGCTCCCTGCATCAGGTCAACTTTGATAACCGGTGGAATGGCCGAGATACCGTCATATGGTCGAAGCAGGTGGCGCGCGCCGCCGCGTGCAAGGTTCATCAGTCGTCCTTCTTCATGCGTACTCGGGCTCTTTTTTAGGCCAATAGTGGCAAGCCGTATGGCAAGCATCTCCACCGCTTTATAGGTGGTGTGTGCAAGACGTTCAAGAAGGGTACGCTGTAGGGAGGATAGTACATACGCGCTCGGAGAGAGTTCGTAGGCATATCGTGTTCGCCGCGTTTCGTCCGACCAATAGCCGCAGGTTGCAAGGTATGACTCGAGGTCTGTTCGAGTGATTCCAAGGTCAACGAAGGGTGAGTGGTACTCACTAGTAAGGTTCATGGGTTCCTCCACGAATCATTGGTTTTCTAAAAAGACCAAGGTGTCCCCGATGGACACCTTGGTGGTGGTTTCTAGACCCCACCACCAAGCTGTCTATCGATGTTTCCGTTTATAGATGCTTCATTGCGTCTTCAAGTGTTTCTATCGTCTGCCACGGCACGTCTTCCGGAGATTCTCTACGAAGATGTTTAAACTTCCCACGGCGAAGCCATAGTGTCTTTGCGCCGTAGCGGTTTCCGAGACGTATCTCATTGTGGAGGTGGTCGCCAAGGACAAAAACCGGATCGAGCGCGTGCTCGATAAGACGTCTCAGTTCTGGTTCTTTTTCGTTCGTCACGATGATTGATGTAAAGAACGCAGCAATCCCCAAGCCCTCGATTCGGCGTTCCCGTCCCTCTTCTCGTTTTGAAAGGAGATGCATGGTAATGCTTTTATTTTTTGCATACGTAAGCAGTGCAAGTGCCCCGTCCATCAGCGCGTCTGTTTCAGGGTCGTAGAGTGTTCTGTTGAAGTCGATAATGAGAGTCATGGTACGTAAGTGAAATGAGTAAGAAAAAACCCGCGTGTGAGCGGGTTTTTCTTTGTGGAGTGGTGAGTAGTGTTATACCGCCACGTGTCCACAGGAAATACCCGCTTCATTGTTGAAGCGCTTCCAGAAATGGGCACGCGTGTGGATTACGGTATACATAAGCTATACGAAGGAGAGTATAACATCCGTTCGAGAATTGCAAATCAACTGTTTTCGAGACCTATCACACTGAAAACCCGATCAATAACCTGTGTCTCCACGTGGACAGGGTACAAACATTCGTCAATGTACTATGCATAGTTTTATGTTTACGCTTTTATGTATACGCGAGGCAATTTACTAATTCATTCCTATAGGAAGAAATTAGTAAATTGGCGCAGCCTTTACCCCGCGGCTTTGCCGCGGGGCTCCACTCATACACCGTCCGCTTGCGGCGGGGTTCTTGATTACGTTAGCGTAGGTTACCTTAGCTTAGATTAGATAGTGAAGGGAAAAATGTGAAGGGAGAAATCGTCTTTTTCTACTCTTATCGGCCAGAGTGTCCCGCCCGTTTGTGTTGCGAAGATGGCGACACGGATTTTTCTACAATCCTCCTACAATCCCTCTGCTTTTAGTTCCTCTATCGCTTTCTTTGCTTTGCTCGTCAGCTTCTTGGGGAGCACGACTGTCACGCGGATAAGGAGG
>JBASFO010000098.1:0-21429 GCA_049653065.1 Minisyncoccia bacterium | reverse complement strand
GGTATGGAGCGACGTTTCGGTGTGGCTCTATCATGAATTCGTACGCTGCATAAACATAGTCTCGCTTCACCGCCTCAAATTCCTTCTGTTCCTCTTCGGTGAGACCATCGGAAGAAACGTGGCGCTTCGAGACGAGCATATGATGTGTCTTTGCAACCGCATCATAGGGGAACAGATTCTTAAGTATCTTCCAGAGTTTAAATTCTTTCAGAATCTCGCGCTCGTTGCAGAGCGGACAGGAACGAAGGAAAGAACCGCTTGCTTTGAGGGCGTCATACTTCGCTTCAGTCTCAGGCGTGCGGAATGTTCCCATGGTTACTTCTTCGCGCGATTTCCCGCAGCCTTAAGAAACGCGGTGAAAAGCGGGTGCGGAGAAAGAGGGCGCGCCTGGAGCTCGGGGTGAAACTGAACGCCAAGGAAAAAAGGATGGACGTCGCGGGGCAGTTCCGCAATCTCCATCAAGACACCATCAGGACTCTTGCCCGAGAAGACCACCGCCTTTTCGAGACGCTCTATGTATTCTGGGTTTATCTCATAGCGGTGGCGATGGCGCTCTTCCACCTCGTCTTTCCCATAGGCTTCGCGCGCGATGGTACCTTTTCCCAGTTTCGCTGTATACACCCCGAGCCGCATCGTGCCGCCGTAGTTTCCGTGTGCGATGAGATCCTTCTGCTCAGGCATCACATCCACGATGGGGTGCACGGCGGCGGGATTAATTTCCACAGTGTGCGCCCCTTCGATGCCGAGCACGGTCCGCGCTATCTCAATGACCGCAAGCTGCATGCCGTAGCAAAGTCCAAAGTACGGAATTTTATGCTCGCGTACGTAGCGAATGGCATGTATTTTTCCTTCGATTCCCGTCTCTCCGAAACCACCAGGCACAATAATCCCGTCATATGCACCGAGGCGCTCCACTCCCTCGCCCTTTTGGAAATCTTTCGCGTTTATCCAATCTATCTTTACCGAGAGACCCACTTCCGCTGCAGAAAACTTCAACGCTTCAATCACAGAAAGATACGCATCTGAAAGTATGTAATCGCCCGTATCAAAATACTTACCGACGATGCCAATTCTCACTTCCGGCTCCTTGATGCGTAGTCGCGTTACAAATTCCTCCCATGCACGCAAATCCGGTGTCTTCTTTTCTTTGAGATCGAGTGCCTCAAGGAGGCGGTCTCCAAATTCATCTTTTTCGAAGTTTAAAGGAACTTCATAAATAGAAGAGACGTCGGGGGCTGAAATAACGCGTTCGGAAAGCACATTGGTTGACGCTGCGAGCTTCTCTTTACGTTTCTCATCAAGCGCGTGGGTCGAGCGTGCGATGATGAAATCTGGCTGCACTCCATAGGAGTTCAGCTCGCGCACTGCGGTTTGCGTTGGTTTCGTCTTCATCTCTCCCAGGGTCGAGGGTACCGGGAGATAGGAGACCATCACGAATACCACATCGGCGGGGTGTCGCATCTTCATCACCCGCGCGGCATCTATAAAGAGCGAGTTTTGGAAGTCCCCCACAGTGCCCCCTATCTCGATAACAGAAATCTGCGAGCCATTGTGCTCCGCGGCTGCTTCTACGCGCCGCAGTATCTCATCGCGCACATGCGGGATCGCTTCAACACATTTTCCTCCGTACTTTAAAGCGCGCTCGTTTTCAATCACTGAGCGGTACACCATGCCCGAGGTCATGTAATCCTCATTGGTGAGATCGCGCCCCAGGAACCGTTCATAATTCCCCATGTCTTGATCAGTCTCAAGACCCGAGGTCAGCACAAACACCTCGCCGTGCTCGGTTGGATTCATCGTACCGGCGTCCACATTTAAGTACGGATCGATCTTCACGAGATTCACCGCATACCCGCGCTGCTTCAAGAGAAGCCCTATGGAAGAGACGGCAATGCCCTTCCCGACACCGCTCATCACTCCGCCGACAACGAAGACATATTTGTGTCCTTTACTTGCCATATTAGATCTTGAGATACTTACGCACCGCAAAGTAGCTCGCCACGCCACCAAGGAAAATGCCGGAACCAAGCAGTATGAGGAAGAACAAAGAAAAGTGCTCTGTGTAGTAGGAAAAGAGGTTAAAGCCGCCAAGCCAGGAGGAGACAGCAGACCCCGCGTACCAGGACACTGGGTAGAAAAAGAGAAGCACGAGTACGGCCGCTACTGCGCCTGCAATGATACCGGTCACTACAAAGGGTGAGCGGATGAAGAAGTTACTTGCGCCCATGAGACGCATCACGGCAATTTCATCGCGCGCGGTGAAAACTGCAAGCCGCACCGTCGCAAACGCAATCACGATTGATGCAAGTGCAAAAAGAAGAATGATGAAGAACCCTGCCTCGTTGGTCGCGCGTATCGCAGCAGAAAGGCGCTCTATGACGACTTTGTTTTGGAAGTAGTTAATACGGTCTACGAGGGAGGCGCCGTCTGCACCTACCGCAGGTTCGGCGGAAAGGAAATTCACTATCTCTGCGTACTGCTCCGGGTTTTTTGCCTTTATGGCAAGGGAGGCACCGAGCGGATTGTCACCAAGCTCTTCAAGCGCCTGCAGGGTGAGCTCATCGTCGGCATGCCGCGCCCTAAACGCGGCGAGAGCCTCCTCACGCGATGTGTAGGACACGCGCTCTACTGAGGAGAGTTCTGCGATACGTCCTTGGAGCGCGATGATCTCGCCCTCGGCAGCAGTCGTTACGAAATACACGTTGACATCTACTTTGTCTTTTATAGATTCCAGGGTGTGGGAGAGGATTGCAGAAAGAAAGATGAGGAGGCCGATGACAGCGAGCGTCACCGTCATGATGAGTACGGTCGCAAACGACACCGAGCCGCTTCGCGCGAAGCTTCGTGCGCCGTTTACTACTATTCGCTTAAGCATCGTGAAATCCATAGCTAGAGTATGTAGTGTCCGTGCGGATCGTCCCGCACGACGCGACCTTTATCCATCGTGATCACGCGCTTCCCCATCGCATCGACCACGCCCTTGTTGTGCGTCGTGATAATAACGGTCGTGCCGAGCTCATTTATTTTCTTTAAGATATCCACCACCTCATAGGTGTTCAGGGGATCGAGATTTCCAGTAGGTTCATCAGCAACGATGAGATCGGGCTGATTGATAATGGCGCGGCCAATGGCAACTCTCTGTTGCTCCCCGCCGGAGAGCTGGTTGGGGAAATGGTTTGCCTTGCCACCAAGGTCCACGAGATCGAGAATATAGGGGACGTCGGAGGCGATATCTTCATCGCTCTTTCCGACTGCTTCCATAGCAAACGCAATATTTTCATACGCGGTTCGGGTAGGAATAAGTCTGAAATCCTGAAAGACTGTTCCGATTTTCCTGCGGTAGTGGTGGAGCGCCGAGGTAGGAAGGTCATGCACATTTACCTCTTCAAAATATACCGAGCCTTCGGATGGCTTTTCTTCCGCAAGGAGTAGCTTGAGGAGGGTAGTTTTCCCGGCACCGGAGTGCCCGACTATGGAGACGAATTCTTTGGGGGCAACGGAGAGCGTCACATCGTCCAAGGCGGGCGTCCCGTCTTTATAGTGCTTCGTCACCTTGTCAAAAAGAATCATAGGGAAAGGCTCTAGGCATTAGGCTCTTAGCGAATAGCGCGTGCAGGAAGAACACATCGGACTATTCTACCCTATCTACAGTTAATGCATCAATGCTGCGGATAGTGCGTGGGTATTCCCGTGCTGTAGCATCCCCCTATAAGAGATACTCGTTCATTTGGTGGTTTCCTTTTGGATATTCCTCAGCATCCTCCGTTTTGTTGCTGTGCGCAAAACACGGTGGTCCGGAAAATGCACGAAACCAAGGAAATCAACTCCTGCCGCATACGTACCTATAGAGACTTTCTAGGATGCAGTGTAAGCCTTAGTGTGTTACGTAAAAACAGTACCATATATGGTACTGTTTTTAGCAGGTGGTTTCTGCAGCACTCTGGCTTCGTACAAAGCTTTCTACTTTCTGCTTACTTCTTCCTCCTTGGAGGCATCAATAAATTCATCTAGGTCACCGGACAAGATCGTATCAGGATTCCCGGACTCGTGCCCCGTCTCGTGGTCTTTCACCATTTTGTAGGGGTGAAGCACGTAGGAGCGGCGCTGGCTCCCCCACTCATTCTTGGTGGACGCCGCTATTGAGCGGCCTTTTGCCTCCGCTTCGCGGCGCTCCTCTTCTATACGAAAGAGTTTTGCTTTCACCAATTCAAGTGCTTTCTCACGGTTTGCCTGCTGACTGCGCTCACTTGAGACGTGGGCCGAGACGCCGGAGGGTGTGTGGACGATTCGTACTGCGGTCTCGCGTTTGTTTACATTTTGCCCGCCCGCTCCTCCGGAGCGGGCGAATTGTATTTCAAGGTCATCTGGTTTCAATTCAACCTTGGCGTTTGGCAGTAGTGTGGGCAATACTTCAACCATCACAAAGCTCGTCTGCCTTTTGTCCTTGGCATTAAAGGGTGAAATACGCACGAGCCGGTGCACCCCTGCCTCGTGCTTCAAGCGGCCATAGGCACCAGAGCCCTTGATTTCAAGCAGGACGTGTCGGTAGCCGCCGTGGTCGTTTTCATTTGCATGGAGCTCGCGTGCACTCCATCCCTTCTTTGTTGCATACCCCTCATACATTCTGTGAAGCATCGCGGCAAAATCTTCCGCATCATCCCCTCCCGCGCCCGCAAGTATCGCAAGCGTCGCATCTCCCCCGTCCTCAGGATTTCCGCTTTCACCCTCTTTGAGAGACTGATACTCGCGCACGAGCTTTTGTGCTGCGTCCTTATCAGTCCAGAAATCAGGTGAGGCCATGAGGGCCTCAAGCTCTTGTATTCGTACCTCGCTACCGTCCATTGCACCAATTCTACTGCATTTTTCTTGATTGTACGTATCTTTCATTAACCTTCATGATTACGGGATTGTCTTCGTCTTCAGGATCAATAGGGAAAGGAATGGGAAACTCAAACAGATACGAGCGTTGTGAGGGAACAGCTCGGTATACGATCACGGAATTCAGGATTGCGTCTCTCTCATCTTCAAGCTTCCATCCTACAGGTAGAGCGGATTTTTCTTGATACGTATTGGTGATGAAGTCAAAGACCTCTGTACCAAAATCATAAGTCTTTACAAATTCTTTGAGAGGGACGCCTTCAAACGCGGGATCACGCATCCCCCGTCCGGTTTGCTCATCATAGAGCTCCATCATTCCCTCAGCCTGCACTCTCGCAAAGCGATCTGCTTCAGCCCCAATGCCTTCAGGTGGTGACTTTGACATGAAATCAAGTATACCAAAAAAACCTCATTCCCTGAACGGAACACTCGCTACATCCGAGAATTCGGACTTGGGTAAGTGTTATCTTTGAGCCGGAGATCGGATTCGGACCGATGACCTACCCCTTACGAAGGGGTTGCTCTACCAACTGAGCTACTCCGGCGAGTCTTACGAAAATATCATGTTTTTTGAAGAGAGACCACAGACCGCGCCTCGATTGCTCTCTTACTTCTTGGTCGATGCTTTCTTCCATTCCCCTTATTCGCTCCGGCATAGGTTGGACTAAGGGCATCACAATTTGGGCAAACTAAACGAAGATTTTCCTCAGTGTTATGACGCCAATTACCGTCGATATGATCAGCGACAAGCGGTACAAGTCCCGTTTTCTTATTTACTTCCGCCCATCCACACAAACAACATTTATTACCAAATTTCTCACGTAAATACTTTTTTATTGGAGTCAAAACTAAACCCATAGTGTTTAAGCCCACTATCTTTCCCTCCTTCCACTTCTGGATAAAAACGACGCGCTGGAATACAAACTGACACGTATTGCTACAGTATTTGTATCCAGCACGCGCAGTTTCCTTACTACAGGTAAGACAATTACTCCTTGGTTTCTTCGGGTTTGACATGCTCATAATGATACGAAATTGCATGGAACTCATATCCACAGAACCTACACACCATTTGTGGCTGTAACGACTTTCGTCCTTGGCTATGACGCTCTTGAATTGCGGCAGTCTTGGAAAGAAAATGTATATGTCATCACCTAACACTCTTCTTATCCCTCTCCCCGTGCTATCGTCTTTCAAGAGGAGGTACCTTATGGCATGGCTTTTATTACTACCAATCCTTGGTGGTCTTTTCGTCGGCTATCGAATGCTTTGGCGTCACGGGTTTAACCAGGCGTCCGAGCTCTATCTTGCGTTGCCCGAAGAAAAACGACCGCACTACTCGGTCCATCTGTGGATTCTTCCTTATGTGACGGACCGTCCGACTGACGAATACCGCTCAAGAATTCGCACCGGAATCGCACATTACAAAGGTTGCATTATCCCGACCTACACAATCGCTGACGTCTCGAATGTCACTGAGATGATGCGGTGACTAAACATAGGGCGGCCGCTCACGCGGCCGCCCCTCATTTTCTGACCGCCTTTCTCTCTTTCCGTGCGACTGGTGATCGGGTGATTGTATATGGGGGAGAAAGGAGTACCCTAGGGGTAGAGAGATTGGTCAAGGGAACCATTAACCTTTAAACAACTAGTACGATATGAACAAGATCAGCATCGCGGCACTTACCCTTTTCCTCCTTCTTGGAGTAGTCGCACCCGCAGAGGCAAGTCATTCGTGGGGCCCTCCCTACCACTGGGCGCGAGTGAATAATCCTTTTACCCTTAAACTCGGAGATAACGTGGGGAGCGCGTGGGACGCGTACCTCGCGGAAGCGTCCGTCGATTGGAATGCGTCCGCCGTTCTTGATACACAAATTACTCCCGGCCTTACTAATTCAAGAACGTGCCGAGGAACCAATGGGCGCATTGAGGTCTGTGCTGCAAAATATGGAAATAACGGGTGGCTTGGCCTTGCGTCTATCTCTATTACTGGCGGCACCCACATCACCAAGGGTACGGCAAAGCTGAACGATACCTACTTCACTACACCCACCTACAACACGCCCGCCTGGCGCCGATTGGTCATGTGTCAGGAAATAGCACACGACTTTGGGCTCGACCACCAAGACGAGGGCTTCGGAGCGCCAAACCTTGGTACCTGCATGGATTACACGAACGACCCAGATGGCGGAGCAGAGTACGGGCCTTCAAACGAACACCCGAATGCTCATGACTTTGAGCAGCTTGAGACCATCTACACGCATCTTGATTCCTCAACGACCATTAGCGCCGCGCTTACCAACACGATTGGTGCCTTGCGTGCCGCACTCAAAGGGCAGAATCAGGACCATTCAGAGTTCGGACGAGCAATTGGATATGATCTTCGTGGGAAAGCAAACGAGTATAGGCTCGACCGCGGAAACGGCGACGAAACTATCACGCACGTCTTCTGGCTCCCCGAATAACTACTTGATACTTTCTTGATACAGTGCTGTCCGGACCGACGGCCAGTAGCGTGCGCCGCTAATCGTTGTGCCTGTAGTACTACATGCATTTCCATGCTGTACCCACGCATACGCATCAATGCCCTTCACTTGTGTGTCCAAACGCATGAGAGCCGCATAACGTTTGAAGCGTTCTGAGAGCCAGTAGTCACGCCAATTGACGGCAAGACTCTGAAGCATCTGATCGGTAACATCGGGAACGAGAATGATGGGTTTTGTGGTAAGTGATTTGAGACGTGTGACGGTATCAGTTATCTGCGTTTTAAATACCGTTGTGTCGTTACTCGTGTCAGAAGGCATGTACCAATCAAAACCTACCCAATCGAGGTTTGACGGAACACCGCGTTTCCCTGCCATGCCACACTTTGCGTCGAGTGAGGACGCGTTGTCGAAGCAGTCTTGTGCATAAATGCTATATGTTGGGATACCGGGGAATCGAGTCTTCACAGCCGCTATTGCCGCTTCCATTGATGTCTTTGAGATGTTATGGCCAGTTGGCTCGTCCATAATGTAGAACGCAAATATCTTTCCAAGATTTGCATCGAGGTACTGTTTGCCAAGTGTATCAAGCTCTGTGGCGATGCTTGGATGAACTGTTCCATCGTTTTGAAAGAGATATGGCCACAAATCGATAATCGCTTTTGCAGTATTGAGGTTTGCTTGCGCCGAGGCAAAGTACACTGGACTCATATGGATGCCGGCAAAGCGCGGGAATCCATCCCATGATCCATTCACTTCAGGGAGGAATTCATTCGTTTGCAGTGTGAAGCACCCTGGTTGCATTATCGTCGATATGAAGTCTGGAGTTGTTGCTTGTGCGACCGAACAGGAAGCATATGGATAAGTACCACTTAATGTTCCGTTCGTACAGGTTCGCGATTGTGAGGTGCAGGACTGTCCAGAAGGAACAGACGATGCAAGATAGGCAGTCACGGACGCACCGTGAGCAACGGTCTGTCCGTTGAAAGTACAGGAGCTTGCAGGTGCGACGATGCATGACGCGTACTGGTATGAGCCGCTCAAGGTGCCGTTAGTACAAGTTCGCGATTGTGAGGTACAAGTTTGCCCGTAAGGAACTGACGACGCCAGATAGGCGGCAACTGAGGTACCGCTTACAACAGTCTGCCCGTTAAAAGTACAGTTGGAAACTGTAGCGGGAGCCGTGGTCGAAGAAACAGTAAACGATACAGAACATGAGTTTTGGCGATCGTATACATTGTATACCGTAAGACCGAGTGATTTTGTGCCAGCAGGACCGACAGCAGAGAATGTCGCGGTGCCATTTTTTGCGATGAGTCCTGCGGGTACCATTATCCCAGAAGTGAGCGCATTCCACTCAACTGATACAGCCCTATTTGAACTGTACGTAACGGTAATCGTCTCACCTATGGCATAGGTTGTTTTATTTGTAGCTATGGAACAGGATGCCGGAAGAAGAAACCCCCCAGCAGCTCCCGCAACAAGAACTGTCACCCCAACGGCGAAAGTGGAAAGTGTTGGCATAGGGGAATCAGTGGAAATGAATAATTGAGGCCAGTATAGCATCTACCCAAGTGATGCAAGAAACACCAACCCATCACACGTACTTAGCAGACTCGGTGCCCGCCCCGATCCGTGTGGACGCGACAATGCTTCCTAAAACTTCGCGTCTGGGTGAAATTGCAAAGTCCGAAGACCCTCATTCCAAAAAATCCTCCCTCCAGAAAATTTTCGGATTGAACCTGTCATAGGTCTTTTCTGCTGAAACGCCCGCGACCCCACCTCACAGCCAAGCTGCTCTGGCCTTGCGAAGCTCCACGTATTCGCTTCTCACCCTCCACGCGCGCATTGCTGGCGGAATTCCTGCATTACCTTGGCGGGAATTGCACTGCGCAAAAATGCATTCGGGAAAAACTGGGCTGATTTCGATTTTGGAGACCCTAGTAAACTCCGTTAGAACCCATTTTGCAAAGGAGCCCTGAGTACTCGCGCCTTGGGGCTAATGCAGTTCATGGCTACGAACGTCTATTTCTATGAGCGCCCTACTGGTGAGGCTTCATACATCGAGAAAGTTTATCCGAAAACGCTATCTTGCGTATCCAAGCGTGATATAAAGCGCGATGAACGATGCAATAGAAATGAGTGGGGTAAGAATGAGGCCGACTCGAAGGAATTGCATATACGAGACCTTGATGTCTTTTGAGGCGAGTATGTTACGCCACATGAGACCCGCAAGCGCGCCAAGAAGCGAGATGTTAGCTCCAAGGTTGCCAGCAATTGCAAGTGCGTATCCGCTTGCGTTGATGATCTCTGGATCAAGAGCATACGCCGGCGACACGAGCACGCTTGATAGAAAGACAATCATCGGCTGGTTATTAACTATATTTGCGAGCACAAGTCCAGATGTTCCCATAACTACAATTGCTGCAGCAGGAGACGATGACAGCGAAGCTAGAAACGCAGCAACCATATCCACCACACCTACACGACTAAGCATTTCCACAAGGACAAAAAAGAAAACAATGAACGGGAGGACACTCCAAGGCATGTGCCCGAGCGAGATGCCAATTTCGTTTGTAGTTTTTGAGAGTCGTTTACGTTCACCATCCGACGACGGGAGCGACATACTACCGTCAAGAACAAGGAATAGTACTGCGTAAGTGAGAGTGATTACCCAGAGCTCTACTCCAAGAAAGCCGGAAACAGAGAGGGTCAAAAATAAAGAGAGGAGGAGTGCTAGATGAAGCCATGCTTGGCCTGGTCGAGCGATGAGAACAGGACTTACGAGCTTTGCGGAAAACTTCTTATGGATGTCCTTGTGGAAGTACCATCGAAGTACCCCATATCCAGTTACGACAGCAACAAATGCTGGCAACCACATGACTGAGGTATATTCCCAAAAGCCTAGATTAAGCGCATCAGCAACTACGAGATCGGTCGGATTGCCCGTAAAGAAAAGATCGACTGAATTCGCTGCAAAAAACTCTGCAAAAAGATATGGTAGGACATTGAGGCGAGCAAAGTGTCCTAAGTAAAGAATGATGGGGGTGAGTGTGAGGATGACGATATCGTTTGAAGTGAATACAGACAGGCAGAAAGCAAACACGTACAGGAGAGAAAAGAGTGCTAGTCCATTTCCCTGCACCGTGCGTACAAGATGTGCTGCTAGGTAGCTGAAAATGCCTGTTGCATCCGTACTTACCGACACATACGCAACGGTCATGAAAATAACAATAATTTTCCAGGGGCTGAAGTGCTCGTTACCGATGAGACCGCGTTGTATTTCTTCTATATCGAAAATACCAAAAACAAAAAGGAGCACCAGCGAAACAAGTGAAGCGGTTCCAAATCCTATAGACACTTTGCCAATACGAAACTCATAAACGGCACAAAGTATAGGAAACACAGCAAAAACGAGAACCATTCCTAAAATAAAGGGTTCCATGTTGATATGTTAAACGATAGCACAAGGCAAGGTTTAATAGGGTCTCAAGAATCAAAGATAGTTCATAATTTCCTAAATCCGTTTTCACCGAATGCAATTCCCGCCAAGGAACTAAAGCATTTCCGCGCGCTTCATTCAGCAGAATGACCTACCGGGTCGCGCGCGTGGAGGGAGGTTCAGAGATACAGAATCCGAAAATCTTCTGGAGGGAGGATTCTTTATTCTTGTGTGCTGTCACGGATATTTTGGCAGCTCCAAAATTCCGCGACCCCGCCTCAGTCGCCTTCGCTCCTTCCGGCCTTGCGAAGCTACGTGCTCTCGCTTCGCAACCCCACTTCCCCGTGCGCGCACACGAGCCTTTTCGCTAAAAACTCCGTAATTAGCGAAACTCCCTTACTTTTTATTAAGCGATGGTGGAACAAAACCGTTTTGCTCCAGAACGTGGAAAATTCCTCGCAGTAAGTAATTATTCACAAATCCAATCGTATAAACACGTCCGTTTTCTTGGAGTGGAATGAGCATTTCTTTCTCTCTCAATCTTTTGAGTATGCGCGAACGCTGAACAGACGACACTTGACCGATGACTGCTTCAAGATCCGATGACTTAATTGTCATGGATTTACTTTTCACTACTGTGCTTAAAATGTCCAATTCTCTTTTGGTTATGAGTTTTCTTTCGAGCGCAAACGAGAGGGCGGGAATAAGAATAACGTCAGTCATGTATTTGAGATTCAAAAGATTATCGATTTTCTCGATTTCTTTCTTCAAACCATCAAGCACGTAGAAACACCATTCGAGTACTCTTTCTTTCTCTCCAGTATCAGCTAGTGAAAGTTTCGCGTAATACTCGTTTCTGTCCATACAAAAAATCGCCGTCGGGTTTAAGATGCGTCCGTTATGGACCTTGAATCCCTGTTTTATGAGAAGTGCATACGTAAACATTCGGATTAAACGTCCGTTTCCATTATCAAAAGGGTGAATCCACGCCATTCGATGATGAGATAACGCCGTGACCAACAAATCGTTATGTGGTTCAGTACTTGCATTAACGAAATTAATTAGTTCTTCGAAATACTCAGGCACTTTTACTTTATCTGGAGGGGTATGGAACGAACCTTGAATATCTACATTTACTGGTCGTAATTCACCCGGATAATGCGAACCCTCTCCGCCTTTTGGAGGTGTAAGTCCGTCAACAATTATCTTGTGGAGTTCAGAAATATGAGCGCGGGTTATTTCTCCTTTTTCCTGAACATTGTCCTCAATAAATTTAATAGCCTTCTCAATGTTGAAAATCTCTCTAAGGGATTCTTCCTTAGTGTCTTTGGGAACTTGATCAATGATTTTTTCCACAAACTCTGCAAGCGTAGTGTGATTCCCCTCGATGCGAGCAGAACCAAGACTTTCCATCATCTGGAAAATGTTCTTCAGTTGGAAGAAAACGTAAGGAGGCACGGGTCCACCGAGCTGTTTTACACGTAATTTTTCAAGTTCGACGATGGTCGCAGCAAGCTGGGAACCCCATTCAGGTTCATAAATTTTGAGGGGTATATCCTTAAAAATCCGCTTATTTTCTGTCTTTTCTTCCATTATTTAACATAATAACTCTAAATACCTTACAAAACAAGGGTTTCCCACAGGTAGGAAGATTACCTTATTTATCAATTTGTTATTCTTAGATTTAACATATGAGGTACTTCCTCTACGCCCGCAAAAGCACGGATGCCGAGGACAATCGCCAAACTTGAACAAGCCCCATCTGCATGGGTTGAACCTGTTAGGGAATGGATTTTGGACGCTTCGCGTCTAGGTGAAATTGCAAAGTCCGAAGACCCGCATTCCAAAAAATCCTCCCTCCAGAAAATTTTCGGATTGAACCTGTCACGGGTCTTTTCTGCTGAAAAGCCCGCGACCCCGCCTCACAGCCAAGCTGTTCCGGCCTTGCGAAGCTCCACGTATTCGCTTCTCACCCTCCACGCGCGCATTGCTGGCGGAATTGCCCTAATTCATTGGCGGGAATTGCATTCGGCGAAAACGGATTTAGGAAATTCTGACCTGACTTTGAAATTTGAGCCGATGATCGGGATTGAACCGATGACCTCTTCCTTACCATGGAAGTGCTCTACCAGCTGAGCTACATCGGCGTATAGTCCTTGCGGAACTGAAGCATAGTAGCTGATTCCTCTTATTCCTTCAATCTCCTAGAGGAAAAGATATTCTTTCTCTCACGGGTATGGTTGTATATCAGCATTGCTAGCGCCAAGAGCCTAACCCCTATAAGCTAGCTAGGTATGTGTGGAATCATCGGCTATGTCGGAGGAAAAGACGCCGCGCCCGTTCTGATAGACGGGCTCTGTGCCCTTGAATACCGAGGATATGACTCCGCGGGCATGTATATTCCTGAGCACGGAGTGATGAAGCGCGCCGGCAAGGTGGCCGTGCTCAAAGATGCGCTTCCGGAAGGGTTTTCTGGGACCTCAGGCATTGCGCATACGCGCTGGGCAACGCACGGAGCACCAACCGAAGCGAATGCACATCCGCATGCTGATGCGAGCGGCACGGTATGGATAATCCACAACGGCATTATAGAAAACCACGCAGAGCTCCGTGCCTTCCTGGGAGACCCGAAGGAGAGCTACCACTCCGAGACTGATACGGAAGTGCTCGCCCACCTCATTGGCCGCGAGTATCACGAAGGCGCAGCTCTCGTTGACGCCGTGAAGGCGGCGCTCCGAAGGGTGCGCGGAGCGTACGGGCTCGTAGCGGTATCCACGCGCGAGCCCGGGGTTCTTATCGCTGCACGTCTCTCCTCACCCGTTATGCTTGGCGTTGGTAAAGGAGAAATGTTTATTGCAAGCGACGCAACGGCAATCCTCAAACACACACGCGACGTCGTATACCTTGATGACGGCGAGGTGGCGGAAGTGCGAGCAGACGGATACGACATAACGACACTCTCAGGTGCTCGCTCGGACAAGAAAGTCGAGTCTCTTGAGTGGGACGTCGAGTCTGCCGAGAAGAAGGGATACGAGCATTTCATGCTGAAGGAAATGATGGAAATACCGGAAGCTATAGAAAACACACTCCGGGGCCGTTTGGTAGAGGCGGAGGGCACGGCACGGCTCGGAGGACTCACTGAAATCCTGCCACAGCTCGCAAAAGCAGAGCGCATAATGATAACCGCCTGTGGCAGTGCTTCCTATGCAGGCAGAGTTGGTGAACTTATGCTCGAGGAATTTGCGGGCATCCCTGTTGAAGTCGAGCTCGGCTCTGAACTCCGCTACCGAGCACCAACCATGAATCCTACCGATACGGTGGTGCTCGCCGTATCCCAGTCCGGAGAGACGCTCGACACCATCGAGGCGCTTCGCGAAGCGAAGCGCCATGGACTAACAACGCTCGGGATTGTGAACGTGGTCGGCTCGTCGATCGCGCGGGAGACTGACGCTGGCGTGTACAACCACGCGGGACCGGAGATAAGTGTCGCTTCGACTAAAGCGGTCATCTCCCAAATGACTGTGTTTGCACTCCTTTCCCTGCTTCTTGCCCGTTCCCGCAGTATGAGCATGCCCGAGGGACAGCGGCTTGCTGCTGCGCTTTTAGACATCCCCAAACTCGCACGAGACGTGCTCGCTCGTCGTGAGAGTAGTGCGGCACTCGCGAAAAAGTATGCAGATGTGGAAAACGCGTTTTATCTCGGACGAAAGTTCCAGTACCCCATTGCAGCGGAGGGCGCGATAAAGCTCAAGGAAATAGCGTACGTGCACGCCGAGGGATACGCCGCGGGGGAAATGAAACATGGCCCCATCGCGCTCATTGAGCCATCGTTTCTTTCGATTGTGCTTGCGCCCAAGGATTCTCTCTACGAGAAAACTATATCCTCTATCGAGGAGATACGGGCACGCGGTGGGAAGGTGCTTGCAGTCACGACGGATGATGCCGCGGAGGAGGTTGCGAGAGTCGCCGATGATGTGATGACGGTACCAAACACCGAAGAAGCGTACCTGCCACTTTTGACCGCCATCCCGCTTCAACTCTTTGCCTATTATGTCGCGAAGGAGCGCGGCCTTCCTATAGATATGCCACGAAATCTGGCGAAGTCCGTTACCGTCGAGTAGAGTGCCGTTGTCCCCCGCATGGCTATACTAGAAACTAGGTAATTTCTGATATGGTAGTACTCATGGATAAAGTAAATCCGCACTGCTCCTGTGTGCACCATGCATTCGCCCCCCTTGCTCTCGTCCTCATCGGTATTGCCTTTCTCCTGAACGCACTAGGGATTCTCTCTTCTGGTTTTCTGGCTATCGCCTGGCCGATACTCCTTATAGGCGCAGGAGTTGTCAAACTTCTCGGGCGTCAGTGCATGTGCTGCGGACACAGCTAGAGCATCGCTAAAAACCTCATCTTACTGCACCTGCCTATCGGCAGACAGGTTGCCGGTTCCTCGGCTTTCTTCCATCGTACAAGAAGTACGCCTCCACAAATCCTCGTCTCGCGCCTTGTATATGAGGCTTTTAGCAACGCCCTAGTCCTTGCGCTCTTCGCGAGAGTGCTATCATAGTCCCCATGCATGACCTCTTCCGTAGGTTCGCTCATTGGACGAGCCGTATTGCAGGTTCTCCCTGGTCGTTTTCCGTAGCTGTTGTTTTTATACTCATATGGGCGGTCACCGGTCCCCTCTTTAATTTCTCTACTAGCTGGCAACTCCTCGTAAACACGGTCACGACTATTCTTACCTTCCTCATGGTTTTTCTCATTCAAAATACGCAAAACCGCGACTCTCATGCGGTGCACCTCAAGCTTGATGAGCTTATTCGCGCTCTAAAAAACGCCCGCAACGAGCTCATAGACATAGAGGACGAAACTGACGAGAAGCTTGATGCCTTGGAGCGCGAGTTTGAGAAAGTAAAATTAGCTCATCCAGAACTCTAAAGAAGAACAGGGGGCGCTGCTCAAGCAAAGTCTTCGGCCACTGCACCCCGCCGCAGAGCTCTGCGGTATTTGTGTCCGAGGCCAATAAATCAGAAGCTCTGTCTTAGGAGGCAGGTGGCGGAGGCGTAGCTTCTTTCGGGCGAAGCCCTAGCATGATGAACATGATGAGGAATACAGCAGCAAGTACGCCGAAGATGAGATAGAGGTTCCCTGCCCCGAGGAGCCGGGGTGCACTTTCCGTACCACTTGCAAGCTCAGGCGCTATAGAATCGAGAGTTGCCGCCTGCGCCGTTTTTGTGAAGAGGTAGCCCTGACTTCGTGCAAGAATTTTCCCGCTCGTGTTGACCGTAGCGGTATACACCGTGTGGGTGCCGTCTTCTATTTCTTTGTCGAGCGTGTAAGACCATACGCCGTCTGCATCAGTCTTCACGGTGACTATCACGGGAGTGCTGTAGATAAAGACTGTTATGAAGCTATTCGGAAGTGCGTGACCTGAAAGCGTCACATTCTTTTCCTCGGTAAGCGCGACGTGTTCTACTTTGTATGCTTCAGTGGCGCGCACCTCGGCTTCCTGTGGTTCCTCGGGTACTACCTTTACCAGTGTTTCTTCTGCAGGATTAAAACCGAGGAGAAGCTTCTCAGCAGCAGTCACGCGTCGTCCTTCATACTCGCTCGTAGGAGAGGGCGCGAGAGGATCAAGACCGTACACGCGTTCTGATTCATAGTCAGAAATACCATCGTTGTTTGAATCTTTATAGAGGAGTCCGGCGCCCTGCGCTTCTAGGGTGTCTGTCTGCGTTTCTGTGGTGCTCACGAGGTTCGCAGTTACTGAGCGAATCTTCTCTTCCTCACCCGAAGGAAGGAGATCTGCTTCCTGTAATGAAGCCACGATAGTGTCGGCGAGCGTGTGCAGCGTACCTGCCTTTGGTTCTATATCATTTTGTAAGCGCTCTTCGATAAGTGCCACGAGACTCGTACGAGCTTCCATAATACGTTTCTTTGCATCCTCATCTCCCAAGGTAAGTGCCGCATCTGCGTAGGTATCGATGAGCTGCGTGAGGTCGGCGCGCGCGCCCTCGATCGCAGCGCCTTTAGCAAGGATGAGATTTGCCACAATGCGGAGGCGCTCCGCCTGAATGAGCGTGCGATGTGGAAGCGGCTCGTGCGAAGATTCATTGGTTTCTCCCTCACTGGTGCTGCGCTCTATCACGGGAGCAATGGTCGGCGCTACTTCATTGGTAGCTTTACTAAGAGGAGGCGTCGTATCAAACTTCAGAGGAGTTCCCGTACGAGGTAGGGGGGCGGGGGCGGGTTTTGGTGTAGGCGAGACAACGGGGGACTTCGGCGCCAGGGAGGGCAGTGTGGGTGAGGATGTATCTTCCCCTTCTTCCAGGTTCTCTCCTTCGCGCGCAATGACTTGTATAACAGCGACTCCGTCCTGAAAGGCGGCGGTCCTTGCGTCTGCGAGAAGTCGATAGACGCCAGGAATCGTGGGTGCTTGATACATTCCGGTTGCCGACACCCGTCCTTTACTCTCTAAGGTCTTCCACACAAAATCACTCGGAGAAGGGCCTGGAGCAATCGAAAAGGCGAGTGTTTCTCCGGGGTATAAAAAGGTACTCGAGGGAACAATGAGGATGGGTACGGGATGTGATTCTACTGGGGGAGCACTTTGAGTACCAGTGTTTCCGCTTGACGTGCTTTCCGTCACCTCTGTGGTCTGCGTAGTGCCGGACGATCCTGACGTCTCTGCGCTCCCCGTACCTCCTGGAGGGTTTGTGGTGTCCGCCTCGACACACGGGCCCGGTGCTTGCCGGGTTCTGGTGAGTGGTCCTAGCATTCCTCCAGCAGTCATTCCCCCAAGGTCATAGCGATATCCTGTTCCAGGAATAACGCTCGTATCTTTAAACTCTCGATCAAGACCTTGATAGATCGTCGCGCCATTTCGCATCACCTTGTATTGCGTAATTCCCTGACCCTCTCCCCATGAGAGCAGTATGGTATGACTTCCGCACTCGCCACCTGTTGCATAAAAATATGCAGGAAGCATGGGCACCGGAATGATAGTGGTTCCACTTGCTGTTGTGTTTGTCGATGTTTCTTGCGCAAGATGGGACGTAGCGCTTTGGCGCATCGGATCGACTGGTTCATCGGTGAGCGCTACGCCCGAAATGACAAGAAGTGCGGCGGCGCATCCAATGAGAAGCCACTCCCGCACTTTCAGATGGAGAAACTCTGTATCATGCATAGGTACTAGTATAAACCCTCGCGTAGAACGCTATGTACTCTCTGTAGATAACGGGAACGATACGACGAAATGCGAGCCTACGCCTTTTATAGACTCCACAGATATGGTTCCTTCCATCTGCCGCACTATTTGGGCCGTAATCCAAAGACCAAGACCTGTGCCTCGTATATCTTTCGTCTCTTCGGTCTTCACTCGATAAAACTTCTCGAAAAGCCGCTTTTGCTCTTCCGCGCTCATTCCAAAACCGGTATCAGAAACCCGAAACACGAGCCGCCCCTTCTCGATATACTGCCGCACGCTCACCTGCCCCTTGAGCGTGTACTTTATGGCATTTCCCACGAGGTTGACGAGGACTTGCTTTAGACGATCTCGGTCAACTCTCACGGTATGCATCTCGTTCGCGGCAGTCGCATCAAAGGAGAGCGCAAGTCCTTTTTCTTTTGCGGGAAGCATGAAGGATTCGACTACTTCACTCACAAGCGCCTTTGGTGCAAAGGTTTCAAGGGTAAAACTCATTCTTCCCTGCTCAATGCGTGACACGTCAAGGATGTCAGCGACGAGTGCGTCGAGTCCCTGTGCTGAAGTATCTATGTGCGTCGCGTACTCTTTGGTCGCTGGTGAGAGCTCTGGAGCTTCGCGTATGTATTCGGCATACCCACGAATCACGGTAAGCGGGGTGCGAAGCTCGTGGGAAGCCATGGATATGAAATCGTCCTTGAGTTGATCCACTTCTTTGAGCTTCTTGTAAAGCTCCATGTAATCGATGACTTTTGAGTACCGCAGAAAGAGAAGCATGATGACGAAGAGAACACCGATGAGAAGTGCGATGGAGCTTGCGATATTTTCCTCTATAGCGCGATCCGCTTCGGAAAGCGCCTGGGTGGTCATCGCGACACCAGCGACCGAGCCGTCTTCATGCACGACGGCGCGCGCCGTGCGGAAGAGACGCTCGCCACCCTCTTCAAGTAGAACGGTTACCGAGTGTGTGGGGTCGCTCGCCGCAAGCGTATACAAGAATCCAGCATCAGGATCACTCTTCCCTACCTCTTCCGGATCAAGAGATGCAGCAATATGGAAACCGGAAACACTAGGAGTAGTCGACGATGAAGTCAGATTTCCTTCAACAACGACACGAAACTCTGAGATGGTTTCATTTGCACTCGTAATTTCTGCGATACGTGCGTTCAAATACGAAGAATCATCGAGTGTGTCCGCTGCAAATGAGACAAATGCGTCCTGGAGAGAGCCGACGCGGACATTCACAAGACGCTCCTGCGCATCGTTTGCGATACCCACAAAACGCTCCGCCATGAAGACAAACGCACCCATGATAAGAAGCGCGACGACGAGCGTATAGATGAGCTGCGGATTGCCGAAGACCCGTTCGACACCTCGACGCAGAGTTCCGAACACAAAGTCAAACATGGAGAAACTATAGCACTATGATGACTCCGTCTTCTTGGTGGTGCACGGCCCACGAAAACCACATTTCATAGTATCCAGGAAGGATTCTTCCATCCTGTGTCGTGACGCGCACTTCTCCGTCATTTTGGTAGAGCACGAGTGGTGTTCCACTCGCTACTACGGGTCGCATTTCATCACGAGCAAGTGTTTCGTAAGAAAATGCGTAGGAGCGCCCTTCAAAGGGAATCACGTACATCCGTGTCTTCAGAGGAAATCGTGTGTCATTCACGGACACGGGGAAATATATTTCATTGTTTGAATCGTAATCTCCGTATGGATACAGCGTGTAGTCCCGCTCATACCCAGTGTTTTTTGATAGTATCTTTGTATCAGGATACTTTTCTTTCACCGTGCGATACGAAATAACATTCATCGAGGAGATGGAGAGCTCAGTACCAAGAAGCGTACCTACAACCGCCTTTCCTAAGGCTTGCGGCCAGAGTGACTCAGTCTCGCGATCATACATCACTAGATTTGATTCATAGAGAAGACCGGACACGCCGAAGGTAAGTTCACGATCTCCCATAATTCGATCAAATACTACGGCAGAACCACAAAGCGGACAAAAAGTGATGAGGAGTGGTTCCCCACCGACCGTGTCATTCACAATTTCGTGCCAGACGAGAATGGTAAAAGGATAGAAACGCCTCTCGTTGCCGCGCTCAATAAAGACCCCGTCGACATTCTCGGCAAGTGATTCAGTACCAATGGAGACAAACGTAGGTTCTGTAAGAGCGGGTATACCATCCTTTCCTGGTCCACCTGAGAGTAACTTAGTTGTATCAATACTTGTCTTGGAAAAGTCAGTGGCAAGCGCCTCACGTTTTGGGATTTCGGATACTTCGGGGATATCCCTAATTCCGATACCGGTTCCCCACCACCAAAGTCCCGCGATCGCACTCACACCTAGTGCTAATAAAACGAGTAGCCATTTCATAAGATGTAAAGTACACTATACATGTAGTAGCAATAAACGAATAGCGTATGAAGACAATTTCTTGTTCACAAGTAGGAGGAGGGACGTGCCAATTCTCAGTCACTGCAGCAACGCCTGAAGATGCAAAACAGCAGTTTATGGCACACGCAAAAGAAGCGCATGCCGATATGGTGGCCGCTGCAACACCAGAAAGCATGGAGCAGTGGAACAGTATGTTTGACGGAGTGTGGGCTGCAACCTCTGAAAAGTAATTTCCTGAACGTCACACATCAAAACACCAGGTGTTGGCCATGTATGCTTCTCTCGCGACAAGCACAAACCCCTTGTGGGGTTTTCTGTCTTGCGCGGGCTCGTGGGCGCTGTTAGAACTAAAATCCGAGAAACCTCGGAGACGATTTTTATTCCTGATCTAACAAAACATCTTTAGACAACTTCAAATCTTTTCTTATTCTCAACCATCCATTTCTCCATATCTTCCTTGGTCTTACTTGAATCTTTCATGACATCTGCGTGGTCTTTGAAGTAATGGGGCTGTAGTTTATTCATCCATTCCTCAAACGTCTCTGCTGTTTCTTCATGATCGCATAAATCACATTTTAGAGTTCTCATATTTCAAGTTTAGCAAGAAGTACATCTTGCAAGCAAGGCGTACTTCTTGAACCGAGTTACGGTTATTGTGCGCAAGCGACGGGAGACCTGGCTTGGCTTTCGCTCTCATCCGGCTCGTCAGCCGAATTCGGCTGCAGCCCCGGCTCGCCATCTCGCCTGCTGGCTCGATAAGGCTCCACCGTTCAAGTCCCGACGAAAGCTTCGCTTTCTTCTCTCGCTAAGTCAAAAGCCGAAAGCCCCTTTCGGGGCTTCGGACTTTTCTGCGCGAGAGACGGGCTTGTCCAAGCGCTCGCATCTCGCCGTCGCTCGATGCTCCGCTCGGACCTGGCTCACTGGTTTTTCTTGCTAGAAAAACCAGTGAGCCGTTCAAGTCCCGACGCAGGCTCCGCCTGCGTCTCTCGCGCAGTATATGAAAAGAGACCCTTTCGGGTCC
>JBASFO010000097.1:0-3247 GCA_049653065.1 Minisyncoccia bacterium | reverse complement strand
CTCTTGTGTTAACGGGGATTCGCCCCGAATACGTTGATTGACAGTGGGTCTTTCTTCCAACTCAACATTTATTGTGTGAAAGGACTCGCAAAGAACTAAGAGCACCAACTTCCTGTTTCTAAGGATAGTACCTTAATGGACAGAGTAAAGGACATATATGTGGATAAGTGTCCTTTATGTCCTATAACGTTATGGAGACGGGGCAGTGGTCGGATCCGTAGATATCTCTATGGATCTCGGCTTTCTTTACTTTAAGCGCAAGCTTCTTTGATGAGAGTATGTAGTCGATGCGCCAACCGACGTTTCGGTCCCGTGCGCCTCCAAAGTGACTCCACCAGGTATAGAATCCATTTCCTTTATTAAAAAGCCGAAAGGTGTCGACAAACCCAGAATCAAGAAAGGCTTGGAAGCCTTCGCGCTCTTCTTTGGTATATCCCTTATTTCCTTCATTTTCCTTCGGTCGCGCAAGATCCTCTTCTGTATGGGCAACATTTAAATCCCCACAGAAAATCACGGGTTTCTCTTCTTCAAGACGCTTCATGTATTCAAGAAATGCCGGGTCCCATTTCGTATGCCGCAAGGAGAGCCGGGAGAGGTCGTCTTTTGCGTTTGGAGTGTAGACCGATACTACAAAGAATTGCCCTAGGTCTGCTGCTATAACCCGTCCTTCTTTGTTGGGATCGCCATAGGGGTCCTCGCGGAGTCCGTAGTGCTCGGCAAGGTCCTCGGGAAGTCCGAACCGTACATCATGGGGAAGGGTCTTAGAAAAAATAGCGACTCCGCTATAGCCTTTTTTCTCCGCCGAGCACCAGTACTCCTCGTACTCGGGTAAATCTACCGGAGATTGATGCTCCTCGGCCTTTGTCTCCTGGAGACAAAGGATGTCTGGTTTCAGTGCTTTGAGAAAAGGGAGAAGGAGGCCTTTTTTATGGACAGCTCGTATGCCGTTCACATTCCATGAAGCGATGCGCATCTCCGTATTCTATACGAAACCTGACGTGAAAACCGCCCAGTCCGTATTGGCTGAGCGGTTCTTCGTCGTCTGTCAAACGACGGTAGTTCATGCTGCCTTCTGCAGCGTCGGACGGTACACGAGCTCGTCGAAGAGCGTACGGGTTTCCTGTGAAACCGCCGGGTCCTGCCAGAGTGCATAGAGCACCCGGTATGCACCGATTCGGTCCTTGCGACGCGCGACCTGCACAAGCTTAAGTGCCGTTCCGTGGTTTGCACACCCACAGAAGAGACGCGTCCAGGCTTCAGCATTGGCCCGCGTCCTCCTGGCACATGCAAAGCACCAGAGTGCGCCGCCGAGGGTGTGATAGACACAGAGTCGCCCGAAAGCGTTGGTCTGCGCTCCACAGTACTGCCCAAAGGCGACCGTCTCCACGGCCAAGTAGCGGCCGAAGCGATAACTCGGCACGATGACGTACGGGAGAATCCTCTTTTGCCAGAAGGGGACCGCCCGAGGCAGCATCGAGCCGCGTCGAACCGGGGACGTGAGCCACACCACTGCGCACACGGAAACCAAAACTCCGAAGGTCCACCCATACGTAGAGTAGAACAGGGAAATCCCAGTCACCGTCATAGCAGCAAGCGCGACCACGATAAACCACGGCAGGCGAGTGAAGCAGCGCTCATGCCGCGAAAGCATGAGTAGTCCGATCGTCAGAGCCGCCGCATAGAGTGCGGCCGGCAGCGTCGATAACAACGTCGGAGTCGGATTTGCGTACACCGTATTAATCTCCGGCGGGATGGTGAGCGCGGCCAAATGAAACACGGCCACACACACCAGACTGATTACAAGGTTCATGACACAGCCTCCAGGCTGTCGACCGTGTTCCGAAGGCACCACGCCTTCTCAAAAACACGGAAGAACGGCTCGCTCTCGCGGGCCGAACCGGGACTATAACACTATGGTATATAAAAGCAATATTTTCTCGTCATATTCAGATGATTGAGTCGTCTACAGCAAATTAGTATTTGTATATCTAAAATACCCAAGAAGGCGTTGGTGTCGTGTTGGGGTATATACCCATACGGACATAACCTTACGAACGGATACAAAAACGGTAGCGGGGAAGTGGAGCAATGGGGGCGGGCTATGGTTACCTATAAAGAGTTCTTTGACATGCTGTCAAGAAACCCGTAGTGTGGCCGGACGGTCCCAATCAGGGGATCGAGCACAAAAGGAGTCTCTACATGACCCAGCTTGTAGCTGGTGTGAGCATCGGTACGATCGTCTTGGTCGTCTTCGGTCTCATACTCTTGTTGTTGGCGCTTTTTACCGTCAAGCAAAAGACAGTCGCCATCATTGAGCGCTTCGGCAAGTTCGCCCGCATCAGTCGACCGGGCTTGCAGTTGAGGATTCCAATCTTCGACGAAATCGCCGGGCGGCCGTCACTGCGAACCATACCGCTCGTCGAGCCTGTCACGTCCATTTCAAAGGACAAAACAGGCGTAAGGCTGGATCTTGCGATCCAGTATCGTCGTATCGACTCGAAGGAGGACCTCTTCAACTCCTTCTACCAGCTTACCAATGTTGACATGCAGCTGAAGCAAGCACTCTACGATGCGGTTCGATCGGTGGTGCCAGAACACGACCTCGACGACCTGTTCCTGAAGAAGGACGACATCGCAAGGGCGGTCAGTGACCGTCTCGGTCCGAAGTTCAAACAATATGGCTTCGAGATCGAGGGCACCAACATCACCGGAATCGACCCACTTGATGACCGCATACTGAAATCAATGGCGGACATCAACATCGCCAATCGCCAGAACGCGATCGCCGAGGCGAACGGTCTAGCCTTGTTTACCGAGAAGGAATGGGAAGGCAAGGCCTTTGGAGCTATGCGCACTCAAATGGCGAAAAGCTTCGACGCAGCCATCACAGAAATCGGCGGCGAAGACATGTCCGACGAACGCAAAGATGCCATTATGGCGAGCGTTCTGGTGCTCCAGTGGATAGCTATGGCGGAAGCCATCGGCAACGGCCCGAATGGGAAGGCTATTTTCCTCAGCTCGGACCCCAGCGCCGCCGGCGACATGACGGCTGCCTTCCGTAAGGCACTTCTTGAGGCGGAGGTGGCAACACCTACGAGCTAACCTTCGTAAACGTTCTGTTCTTTTACCGCCGCGGTACAAACACCGCGGCGGTTTTCTTTATCTATTCTTGCCATGAAACTTCCGGTGCACCTCGCGCAGGTGCGCATCGGTGACGTGAGTGTAGATTTGCGTGGTGTTGGTAGAC
>JBASFO010000096.1:0-2939 GCA_049653065.1 Minisyncoccia bacterium | reverse complement strand
CCTCTCAAGTGTCGTGGAGAAGGCGGGACTTACTGCGTCGTTTTATGAAATAGAAATATTTAGCACCATACGTTCTGTGGTAGATGAGCCGGTGAAACCAGTCCTTGTACTTGATATTGGTGCGTCTGCTACCAAAGTGTATGTCGTGGAGCGCGGTGTGGTAGCACTCTCCCACAATATTAGACAGGGTGGGCAAGACGTCACGCGTACCATCGCCTCAGCGCACGGACTTGAGGTCTCAAAGGCGGAAAGCCTCAAGAAAGAGCATGGATTTAAGGCTGGTACGACCTCTTATGAGCGAACGACCATAGAACTCGTGTTCTCGCGCATATTTGATGAAGCGCGTCGTGTCCTCTCGCGCTATGAGACGGTACATCAGAAATCGGTGGCGGCGCTCGTCTTAACTGGCGGCGGCGGGGTTACCAAAGAACTCGCCGCCTATGCGCAATCGTTTTTCTCGATTGAAGTACGGGTTGCCGATCCATTTGCAAAAACCTCGGCCCCCGCATTCATGCGACCAGTGCTTCAGGAAATTGGTCCGGAGTTTGCGGTTGCGGTAGGACTTGCACTGCGTAAACTCGAGGAACTCGGGTAGTTTCTCTTGCATCTCTTTCATTCTCCCAAGTGAGGTGTGCCCCATGAGATAGCTATCTCTTACCCTAGCTTTCTGTTTTTCAACAGGTAGATCGTAGACTCGGCAAGGTACTCATCCGTGCTATCTCACGGGGTGTGTATAAAGGTATGCGATTTAAGAGCATACAAGGCATATACTAGGAGTTGTGGCGCTCACTCCTTCGACTGTACCTACCTCGTTTGTACCCAAGCAGCCGGTTAACTCCGGTCAGCGGTTTATAAAAAGTGGCAGCAACACGCTTCTCATCGTGTCGCTCATTATTTTAGTGCTTACGCTTGTTGCATGCGGCGGTGTGTTTGCCTATGAGCGCTACCTTCTCGGGGTGCGAGACACCAAGTCGGACGCAGTGAAAGAAGCAGAAAAAACCATAAACGCAGAATCCGTAGAAGAATTTGTACGACTCCGCGACCGATTCATGGTGGCCTCTAGCATACTTGACGGACATGTCACCTCATCGCGATTTTTTGAACTTCTTGAGAAGGTAACGCTCGCGAACGTGCGATTTGACTCGCTCTCCTTTGAGCTCACGGACGACCGTTCTGCAGAAATTCTGATGACTGGTTCTGCAAGGACGTTTAATGCGCTCGCCGCACAGTCCTCGCTCCTTGCGGAGGAGAAATATATAAAGCGAGCAATTTTCTCTGACATTGCGCTAAACGAAGATAACAACACGGTTTCTTTTATGCTTGCGGCTGATATTGACCCGCGACTTCTGACCTATCTTGTGGATGACTCGGCTCCTTCTGACGCTGCACTGGAATCCTCGATGCCGGTACCTCCGGAGCCTGAGACGGAATCGACTCCCGAGGAAGGCGGGGAGGAGCCTACGGAGAGCACCCAGATAGAGGCGGAAGTTATACCTACACCATGATTGGACGATTCTTCCCCTTCGTTTTCATACTCATAGCCATCGGTCTTTTCTTTGGCTACGTGAATCCGACCTATTCCGGGAATGTACAAGCGCTTCGCACCGAGATACGCGGGTATGATGCTGCGCTCTCTGCGGCGCGCCAATTTGATGACAAGCGTCAGGGCCTGATGGAAGAGCAAGGAAAGATACCTGAGGATGATATTGAGCGCATTGAGGCGTTTCTTCCTGATGGGGTAGACAACGTCCAGCTCATCGTTGATTTGAATGCACTTGCCGAGCGTACCGGCGTTGAACTCTCTGACTTTGATGTCGCCTCTCCTGACGCGAAAGAAGACGAGGGTATCGATGTGCTCGAGTCTCAAGAAGCGTACGAGTCTTTGGAAATATCGCTCACGGCGGTAGGTACCTACGGCGCTTTCAAGGTGTTCCTCGGGGGAATAGAACGAAGCCTCCGACCGCTTGATCTTGTGGCGCTCTCGGTTGAGGACTCACAAACGGGCGTATACACCTATACTATGACCTTCCGCATCTATTGGCTTCGCTAATTAGTATATATGCAACTCTCTCAAACCACCGGACTTCTCATCGTTGTCGCACTGCTTATTCTTGGTGCCGCTGCGTATCTTATGTTTGGAACGGAAGACGCCGCGAGTGTGTTAAATGCCACTGATACTTCTGTCTCCGTGGCCGAGCTGACCTTCCTTAATCTTGCCGCACAAATTGAGCCCGTGGCATTTAATTCCTCTATCCTCACTGATCCGCGCTTCATGGAACTTCAGGATTTACGCACAGCGATACTTCCTGAAGTTTCTGGTCGCATCGACCCATTCGCTGCCTTCGGGCAATAGTCTTGGTCTACGCGACAGATTTTGTGAGAGAATACAAGTACGTCTTATGTATAAACGATCGATCGGTACCTCGATATACGGCAACCCGCATAAGGGAGTGTCTCGTACGGGATGAACGTCCTCCCTCTCCTTGAGAAAAGCGGTCTCATAAAGCAGGGCGACATCGCGCTCATAGAGGCCCGTGCGCGCAAGGAAGGGATTTCTATTGAGGCCGCACTCGTAAAGCAGGGTATAGCGCTCGATGACATCCTTCGCATCGAAGGGGAGCACTATCGACTCCCCGTCCGCACTCTTCCTCCAGGTCCCGTGGGACACGCAGGACTTGAGCACATCCCTGAAGAATCTGCGCGCCACTACAAGATCGCACCCGTCGGGCTTGAGGGCGGCGCGCTTGAAGTAGGAATCATTGACCCAGAAAATATAGAGGCACTTGATGCACTGCAGTTTATTTCTACGCGCGTCGGACTTCCGTACAAACTTTTCATTATTAGCGAGACCGATTTTAATCGTGTCCTTGATGAGTATAAGAATCTCACCGGAGAGGTGGGGGAAGCGCTCTCTGAATTTGAGACTTCGCTCGATGATG
>JBASFO010000095.1:0-7359 GCA_049653065.1 Minisyncoccia bacterium | reverse complement strand
GGGGGACACCGGAGGCGAGCACTACTGCCTCGACACCCCGACGCACGAGTTCATAGAGCGCGAGGAGAAAAAGACCGATACCGCCGATAATGGCTGCAAACCCCAGGGGAAGTACCAAAAGACCAAGTGCCCCAAAGCGTGGGTTACCTACCATGTCTCGATAGTCGTTCATGACGTTCCGGAGGAAACCAGTGGTCCACCTCGTGCGCTGCTTCACGAGTGCCGGTACGGTCGAGGGTGCTTTCGTGTAGACCCGCGCGAGATGTGCGCTCCCTATAGCGTAGCCCGCACGCTGGAGCCGGAGCGCCATTTCCATGTCTTCTGCGTGGTGGCCGTGTCGGAATCCGCCCAAAGAGAGAACCAAGTCGCGGCGATAGAGCGAGAAGGGTCCGGGCGTTACGTAGAGCCCGTTTACCGCCGCAAGTATGTGGCGCAGCGCGATGCCGAGAATGTATTCAGCGTTTTGTGTGTGTTCGAGAATATTTTTTGGTTTGTGTATCGACATTGCTGCGGTAGAAGCGCCCACTTTTGGTTCATCAAAGCAGGCAATCATTTCTCGAAGCGCTTCAGGGTCGACAAAAGAGTCGGCATCAAGGCAGCCCACAAGTTCCGCATCACTCGCCAGGGCGATGCCGGCATTCAGTGCGCTGTGTTTTCCGCCGTTTTTCTGGTGAATCACCGTAACCTGCGGATGCGGCAGATATGAATCCATATGCGCTCCGGTGCCGTCGGTCGAACCGTCATTCACGAGAATGATGCGGAGCCTGTCTTTCGGGTAGTGAAGCGCAAGGAGCGATTCGGTTGTTGCGGCGATCGTCGCTTCTTCGTTGTAGCAGGGAACTATCATCGCAATTGTGGGCGTGCGCGTCGAAAGAGCCCGATCCCTGGCTTTTCGCGCAGGTGCGGAAAGGAGGGTGACGAGAAGAAAGGCCTCAAAGTAAATGGCCGCAAATATAAACGGATACGAGAGTACCGTAAGGTCGTGCATAAAGGCCCGTAAAGACTGACCCCTCTAGGATAGCAAATCTCGGCTGTTTCTCCTATTATGTTCTGTATATCTATGAATCAGGGCCGCCTGCATCCCATGAGTAGCGCTATCCGCGAAATCGCGGATATATTCGGTCGCATGGGGTTCTCTATTGCGTATGGTCCTGAGCTTGAGGATGACTGGCATAATTTCTCGGCGCTCAACGTCCCTAAAGATCACCCTGCGCGCGACATGCAAGACACCTTTTGGACGAAAGAGGAGACGCCGCGCGTGCCGCGTACCCATACGACGTCCGTCTCCATCCGTTGCCTTGAAGAAATGGCGCGCACGGGAGTGCATGAGATGCGTGCCATTGCGCCCGCAAAAGTATTTCGAAACGAAGCAACAGACGCAACCCACGAAGCGCAGTTCTATCAACTTGACGGGTTTGCCGTGGGACCAAAAGGTGAAGTCTCACTCGCGCATTTGAAAGGCACGTTCGAAGAATTTTATCGTGCGTATTTTGGTGAGGATGCAAAGGTGCGTTTCCGTCCGAGCTTTTTTCCATTCACTGAACCCTCCGTTGAGGTGGATGCGTGGTTTGCACCTGAAGGAAAAGAAGGGCGGTGGCTTGAGATGGCGGGTGCAGGTATGCTCCATCCCCAAGTGTTGCGGAACGCCGGGCTTGATCCTGAAAAAACTGCAGGGTTTGCGTTTGGCGGCGGTATCGAGCGTCTTCTCATGGTGAAGTACGGCATTCCTGATGTGCGTATGTTTCATAACGGCGACATCCGCTTTGTGCATGCATTTGAAGTAGAAAGTAGTATGTAGAGGGTAGAAAGAAGTTATGGCAAAATCATACGAGAATTTAAAAATTTGGAATGAAGCGATAGGATTCGCGACACGTCTCTATGTAACTACCAAGGGATTCCCAAGGGAAGAATTATTTGGTCTTACATCGCAAATACGACGAGCTGCCGTTTCGATATCTGCAAATATAGCCGAGGGCTCCGGACGGAGCTCAAAGAAGGAATTCTCGCGATTCATAGATATTTCCATTGGTTCTCTAAACGAAGTTGAGAGTTTAGGGAGAATTGCGAGAGAAGTTGGATATCTCTCTACCACTTCGTATAATCAGCTTTATGATGATGCAGAAAAGCTCGGGAAATCCCTCGGCGGTTTCCGGAAATTCCTAAGAAAAGCATGACCACTTTCTATTTTCTACCTCCCATCCTCAACTTATGAAAGTCTCTAGAAAGTGGCTGCAAAAGTATTTCGAGAAAGAACTTCCGAGCGCGGACGCGCTTGCCGAGGCGCTCACCTTCCATGCGTTTGAGATAGAGACCTACGACGAGGACATGCTCGATGTGAAAGTGCTGCCGGACCGTGCGGGGTACGCGCTTTCTCACCGCGGCATTGCCTATGAGCTCTCGGCGATTCTAGGCATTCCTCTCTCCTATGATCCGTTTCGAGAACCACTCCCGCAGTGGCAGACCACAGATCGTCTCCAGATATCAGCGGACCCTGCATTCGTTATTCGTCATCTCGGCGCCCTCGTACGCGGCGTACGGGTGGGCCCGTCCCCTGCGTGGCTCAAGAATAGTCTTGAGGCGGTAGGACAGCGCTCGATAAACAACGTAGTCGATGTACTAAACTACGTGATGCTCGCCACGGGGCAGCCCTCGGGCGCATTTGACCTCGATACCATAGCGCACGCGGGAGGCGTGACCGCCATAGAGATTCGTCGTGCGAAAGAGGGTGAGCGTATCAGCGTATTGACCGGTGAAGCATATGTACTGACTTCCGATATGTTTGTGTTTGCGGACGCTACGAACGGCACACTCCTTGATATTGCAGGAATCAAGGGCGGACTCTCCTCCGGAGTTAATGAGAAAACTACCAACCTCTTCATCTCCGTAGGAACCTATGATCCGACACTTCTGCGTCGTACCGCACAGTCCCTGAAACTTTTCACCGACGCTTCAACACGGTATCAAAATCAGCTCTCGCCAGAGTGTGGTGGCTACGGCATGAAGGAGCTCCTGAGGCTTTTGCAGGAGGTCGCCGGTGGAGAGGTCGAGGGAGTCATAGACGAGTATCCAAGAAAACAGGAAAGTATTTCTGTTACCGTTTCGCTTGAAAGTATACGAGATCATCTCGGTTTTGCGTTTACAAGAGACGAGATTGAAAGCGTCTTTGCACGCCTCATGAGTGCGTATGAAAAACAGGGAGATACCTATGTATGTACGCCGCCGTTTTATAGGCGCGACATCCGCATACCTGAGGACATCACCGAAGAGGTGGGTCGCATCATGGGTTACGATCGCCTGCCCTCCACACTTCTCTTTACATCGGAGATTCATGCCAATCAAGCACGGTGGCGTGGTATAGAACGCGTCAAAGACATGCTCGTTGACCGCGGCTATACAGAGATTTCTACGCCCTCATTTAGCGATGCAGGAGAGGTGCTGCTTGCAAATCCTCTCCAGAGCGAGAAACCATATCTGCGAAGCACTTTACGGAGCACCATGCGTGATGCATTGGTGCGTGCGGCGCAACACGCGCCACGTGTCCTTGGCCCTGCGACTGCAGTACGCCTTTTTGAAATCGGAACCATTTTCACAAAAGAGGGCGAGCGTCTCTCGCTTTCGTTTGGATATAAGGCACTCTCCGGGAAAGAAGATGAGTCGCTTGAGGAAACTGCTTCCGAAGTTGCAGCACTCCTGTCTTTGAGTACATCCGCAGAAGATGACATTGCAGAGTTTCCACTTGGGGAAGCCGATCTTGAGAAACTAGGAGAGGTGTATGAGCCACGAAAGGTTGCAATCTCGAAATTCCATCCCTTTCCCTCATATCCGTTCGCGCTCCGCGATATCGCGGTGTGGACACCGCAAGGAACCGAAGAAACCGAAGTTGCGAACGCAATTTCTGGCGCAGCGGGGGAGCTGCTTGCGCGCCTTGATCTGTTTGACCGCTTCGAGAAAGACGGACACATCTCCTACGCATTTCGACTTGTGTTTGAGTCTTTTGAGAAGACACTCTCTGATGTGGATTTAAATCCACGTATGGAGCGGATCACCGACGCACTCAATTCCAAAGAAGGGTGGGAAGTGCGCTAGAGGTTTCTGGCAGTCCTCATCAAGTGTGCCACATCGATATGTCTGTTCTATCGATTCTATCGAATCAATTACCCCGCAGCAGAGCTGCGAGGTATGCAGGAACACCACTGCGTAAAGGATAATTGTGTTCTGTGGTAATCGTTTTCATACATTCTCTGAGCTGCCCCCGAAGCAGAGCTTCGAGGAAATCTCCTTAATGAAACCTCCTTAATTATAGAACAACCAATATTTATGCGGCCGCATAAATATTGGTTGTTTATAGTACTATCCTCAATTCATACTACAGATCTCTGATACAGAGAGGAACTATTTGCAGGTACTGTCTAGGCACCGCTTACGGGATGCATCTGTGTTTCCAAATGAAACAATACAGAAATATAGATAGGTATCCTCAGTATTACAAGCGGAAGTGCGCTCGGAGTCTCCGATCGTTTGGGAGTCCTTCTGCAACAAATGAAATGAGTTCATCCTTGCCGCGCATGATGCGGGCACGAATAAGCTCTACACAGTCATCGCACGGATAGGGCATGACCCATGCGCTGTCTTGGAGTCTTACGAATCCAACGCGCTGAAGAAATGCACGCAGCTCATTTCGCGTAACTCTCCTTCGTTCGGGTATATCAAAGAGAATAATGCGCCATTTACCATCCCAGAACGCAGGTTCTTGGATCTGATACTCGTCAAAAAGAATATCCTCAACCCGTGTCTGCCCCTTATCAGTAAGTACCGCATACTGTCGCCCCCGCTTCTCCGTAATTTCCACAAGACCTGATGCCTTGAGTCGTCGCAGTGCTTGGAACGTGCGCTCACGGATACGTGCGCGATGTATATGTGCCGAATCAAACTCTTTTACGAGTTGAGTCATTTTCGGAGCAGCTGCAGTAAGGGCCAGGATGCCACCGGCAGCTATAGCGCGAAGCACTAGTGCGCGTATAGGAACATGGGTACCACGCTTACCCTTCTTTAGCCTTTGTTTGGTCATAGCCAAAGTATATGCGGCCGCATATACTTTGGTTGTAGTAGTACTAGGGCGGGGTGGGGATATAGAGAAACGTCTAGGAAAATAAGTATACGAATAAGTATAAGAAGAGGAACAGAGGGTGGGTAGGAAGACAAAGATGAAAGGAGAGAAATAGACTGCGAGTAAAAGAGAGTTGAGGTATGCTATGCTTCCTGTACGTGTGGGCATGACTGACTTAAAACCGCTCAAAATTGCGATACTTACTGATGCCTATTACCCGCATGTAAGCGGGGTTGCGCGTACTATTGAATCGACCACCAATGAGCTCGTGAAGCGCGGTCATGAGGTGCTCATCATCGCGCCGCGCGATTTCAAATACAAAGTACGTGCGCCCAAGTATCCGGAGATAGAACTCGTGCTTTTCCCCGATAAAAAGCTCACGCAGCTTCTCGATGAATTCTCGCCAGACTCCATTCATTTATCAGTAGAAGGACCGATCGGGATGGCAGGGAAGCGCTACGCGAAAAAACGTAAACTTCACTTCACGACTGCGTATCACACCCGGTTTCCAGAATACGTGCGCATTCAGTTTGGTATTCCCGAGTGGCTTACCTACGCGATAGTGCGCAATTTCCACAAGGATGCAGCACATGTGATGGTCGCGTCCGAGCGTTTGAAGCAGGAGCTCGCGGACCACGGCATACGAAATGGTACCTTGTGGAATCGGGGTGTTGATACCGAGCTTTTCTCTCCGGAGAACCCGCACCCGCTTACCGGAGAGCGGCCTCTCTTTATGTACATGGGTCGTGTCGGTTCAGAAAAGAATCTCGATGCGTTTCTCTCCCTCTCGTTGCCCGGTACCAAGTACATCGTTGGGGACGGTCCCGAGCGCCACGCGTTTCAGACGCGGTACCCCGATGCTGTTTTTACCGGTTACAAATTTGGTAAAGAACTTGCGCAGCACCTTGCGGCGGCAGACGTGTTTGTGTTCCCGTCGCTTACCGATACTCTCGGCCTCGTCATGCTTGAGGCAAACGCCTGTGGAGTTCCCATTGCGACCTACCCGTCCCAAGCGTCCGACGCCGTCGTCGTCGAGGGAGTAAATGGTGTTGTTCGTGAGGATTTGAAAGAGGCTTGTCTTGAAGCGTTGAAACTCTCGCGAGAGAAGTGTCGCGAGCACGCGTTATCCATGGGGTGGGCAGGTCCTACCGACCTTTTTCTCGGCAACCTTGTGAGAGCAGGGCGAGACAGATAAAAAGTCTTACGTAGAGAAGAGGATAAAACAGGTTGTGTCGCCATCCCCGCTCTCCGCAGAGTGGGGTATTGGCGCACAACCACCAGGGTGTTTTGTTGGTTAAGGATGCGGCCTCCGCCGCTCATGTTTAATCTTCGGCCATTCATCCCCACAGCAGAGCTGTGGGGTATTCTGTCCGAGGCCAATAAAAAAGGGAGGCTGGTGTAGCCTCCCCCGGTTTCCCGTTCGACTGTCGCATTAGAAGCGACGAGCGACCGAGACCCCTACGATTGCATCGCTTTCGTGTGTTCCCGCGAAACCCTCACCATAGAGCTCGCCGGTCCATTGACCAACGTGGGTTGACACTCCCACATGGTATAGACCGCTTGTGTTGCGGAAGGCGCGATCATACGCTGCGCCCGCCCGCCAATTCAACGACAGATCCTCGGATAGCTGGTGATTGCATCCGAATTGACCCCGCAGAACCTCCGAATCGAGCCCCCCACGCAGCACATCGGCGTTAACCGACACATTGCAGTTTTCAGACGTCTGCACGGTCAGGGTGAGCCGACCGCGCCAGACATCCTTAAACTCTGGGAGCTCGAAGAACGCGACGTTTGGTTGGAATGTGATCCCCTCGGCGAGGGGCACACTCCACCAGACCGTGAGGTCCGTCTCGTTCATCGCCGTCTCGGAAGTCTGTGCGCGCCATAAGTCGGCGCAGAAGTTGCCTCGGCAGGCAGTAAGATCGCCGACGATGGTTGGGCCGTCGTACAGGGTGAAGCCCTGTTCGCGGAAGATCCGACCACTTTCGACTTTCGCGACGCCGTCGAGCGTCCATCCGTCTTCCTGCGCAAGCGCAGGCGAATTCAAGAAGAACAGAGCGATGAGGGTGAAAAGAACCCGCTTCATGGACATGCCTTTCAGCTTGGGGAGAGCACAATGCCTCCCTTCATGAAGTTCGTAAGTATATGATAGCATATGTCTCGTATATGTCAATGTTCTCAAGAAACCGAACCCTCACAAGAATTCGTGTGAGAACTAGGAGAAAGCCACGAAAAGGAGTATTGTCTAGGGA
>JBASFO010000094.1:0-10778 GCA_049653065.1 Minisyncoccia bacterium | reverse complement strand
GAGTCGGGAAGCGCCGGGTTTCCCGCCTCTGCAATCGCACCCACCCAGAGATCGGGATGTCCGAACGCGACGTTGCCATCCCAATCGCCAAAGATGTTGAAGATGGCGAGTATCCAGTTTCTACCGATGAGGTTGGTGCTCACGATTTGTACCGAGTTTGCTGCGGCAAAGGCGTCTCCGGAGGCTGCAAGTGCAGTTCCCTCTACCGTCTCGGCACGATTGTCTCCGGTGAGTGCGTAGGCGCGCACGGAAAGTTCAGCATGGGAATCATTGGTGGTGTTTACCGTGAGTTCTCCCTGGTCTCCGCAGCACCCCTCTTCATTAAGGTCTGTGTTTGTGGCAGGCGCCCCACCTGCATTTCGTATCTCAATACCGAAGGGGGTTTCCTCCCACGTCATTCCCTCGGGAAGTCCATGTATCTCCCCGCTCCAATTCCCCCAAATACGGAAGAGGAAAAAGATTTCATCGCCACCGACGAGCGTGCTCCCCACCTGCGAATATGCTGTTGCCGCGCTCTCTGCATCTCCGGAAATAGCTTCAGCACCCGCCCCGTCTGAGATCGCGGTGTTTCCCCCCGAGTCTGCATCAGCGTCTGTCGTGAGAGAAGTCTCAATGGTTGTTGTCGCTGACACCGAAAGAGGTCCCGAGATTGCGGGTGCCCTCGTAAGGAGTGAGCGGAAGAAGGATTCATTGGGCAGCGTGATGTCGTCTAGGAGGTCGCCGAATTGGTTGATGCCAATCAGAAGATAGCTTGACTCTATGATGTTTGAATCCACTATCTGCACGCCGTTTGCAGACGCGTATGCGTTTCCTCCTACCGCAGCTGCATTCCCCCCGACAGAGGTTGCCGTATTTCCTCCTGCAATCGCGCTTGCGGATACATCCCCTATTACATCAGACGTATTATTGGCTGTTACCGTGAGGTCGCCGTCCGGACATCCCATAAACGAACAGGAGGTGGGAGAGGGATTTTCTAGAGTAAAGAAGGAGAGGTTCAAGGAGCGCATATCAAATCCAAGGCCTGAGAAAATATCTGCGAAGAAGAGAAGACCTTCGGAATTGATGATGTTCGTGTCGATGACCTGAATTTGGGTTGCATGCGCGTACGCATCTCCCGCAAATGCGCCCGCGTTACCATCGACATTTTGTGCGGTGTTTGCACCGGTCTCCGCTGAGGAGGTGGTGGTACCCACGGTTTCGATGACATTGTCTATCGACACATCCGTATCGACAGACGGCGGCGTATCGATATCGATCGTGTTTGCATCGACCGTGGTCTCCCCGATAGACTCCGCGTCCCCGCTTAGGACGATGCTGTCGGCAGGCGGCAGTGCTTCACCATCTGCACCGGCGTTTTCTTGAGGTATTTCCTCCTGCACCACCGGCGGATCTACTGGTGGCACCTCTTCGGCGCGGAGCAGGGCGTTTGGTGCAAACGAGAAAACAAGCGCAAGCGTCAGGAGCGTCGCGATACGTGTCTGTGAATGTTTCATAGTAATAGTTTTAAAATAAAGTGTGATGCCCTCTCTGAAAACCCGACGGATCAGGTTCTCATGAGAAGGAGGAAAAGTGAGTTTGCCCCATCTCTTCCTTCCTTACTCAAGGAAATGAATCCTATTCGTCGTCGCGAGAAACGCGAACGCGCGTGATGTTGGTCTTCACGGTAGATATAGCTCCTGAAGCTGCATCACCCGTAGAGACTTCTCCTCCGTCATCAGAGTTTCCTCCAGCACCGCCATTGCCGCCGTTTCCAGCGTCGCCTCCGGTGTTAGAGTTTGAAGAACCGTGCCCGTATCCGTACCAGCCCCAGTGGTGGTAGCGCGTTGAAGAATTGTCTTCAGCGTCGCCGCCTTCACCTCCTTCACCACCCTCGCCGCCGTTTCCAGCGTAGCTTCCTCCGGCGTTGTTGTAGCCAGTATCAGCTTCTGCGGTGGTGTCAACGTAGACATCGGTATCGTCGTTATCAACCGATACGTCAACGCTGTTGTTGTTGCGGTCGCCACCCCTTCGGTGAGGGAACCAGCCGTAACTGTCGTCGTCACCGTCACAGCCGCAGTCTGCCTGCTCGACTTCGATGTCGGTGTCGTTGGTTAGAACGTAGGAGTCGGCACCTGCGAGTGCGTCTCCGGTCACGACGTATCCGCCAAGACCCGAGTCACCTCCTGCACCTCCTGCACCTCCGTTTCCACCTGCTCCGCCATCATTGTCGCCGCTGGTGTTGTATTCAGCATCACCTGCGTCGCCGCCGTCTCCAGCATCGCCGCCGTTACCTGCATCACTTCCTCCGGCGTAGTTGTCGCCGGTGTCAGCCTTTGCTGTGGTGTCTACATTTACGTAGGTGTCCGTGTTCGATACCGTTATCGATACGCTGTTGTTGTTCTCATCTCCGCTGTTACCGCCCCACCAGGTTGCAGACGCTGGGGTTGCAAACGAGAAGAGGGAGAGCACAAGACCTGCGATTGTTGCAATCGCGAGGGTGTAATTAATTGCTATGCTTTTCGTCATATACATTGTAGTTACTTTGTTTGTTCATAAACTCCGGATTGTGCCTCCGTACGGATGGCGCAATTCGGTACATCGACCTGCCCGCAGACTGCTCGTGCAGTCCGCGAGACGGTTTTCTACAAAGACGTAGAGAATCGTCTCGTGGATTCCACGCTCTCTCAATGATTTAGGAAAAATAAAAACGGCGCGCAAAAATGCCGCCGCTTTTTTCAAAAGCCTGTGTACGCACGTGTCCGGAATGTAGAGGTAGGAAAGTAGCCACGCAAAAGATGGCTGGTTTCCCTACACTGCGCCCGCCGCAATGATAGAGGAATTATCTACCCCACATTCTCGTTGTCAACGGTGGATAACTTAATGAAGCCCCCTTTTCTATATACTTATGGGTGTGGGGAATCTACGGGGCCGAATTGGGCCCAGAATCGTAGGGAAACCAGCAAGGTTTTCGATCCAGGGCCCAATTCGACCTCGTAACAGACAGAGGACGCACCATACTACACGCGCCACAGAGCGCTTAGTACGGAAATCTATTTCTAAAAGGATCTCTAAGTGCGCGCATAATGCTCCTCGTGCCACAAAAGCGCAAGTGCGTCTCTCTATTTGCTCTCTTCGATACCCCTTCGGCCTCCTGCGGTGGCCTCCCCGAGGTGCGGGGCATCCCCGAGGTAAAACCTCGGGGGCTGCTTTTGTTTTGTAAAACTACGGTTAAAGAGACTTTTGGGTTGCTAATTTCATGATATGGTGCGAATTCACCTTTGAAGCCGAACACCTGACAATAAAAGAATGGAAATATACGAGCACGTGTCAGACAGCGAACGCAGAAGGATTGAGCGACTGAAGCGAAGTGGATGGAGCGGGCGAGCCATTGCTCGGGCGCTCGGCCGAAGCGTCTCAACGATTGCCGAAGAAGTACGTGTGCAACACCAGGTGTTGCACACGTACACTGCTGGATGGCGCTTAGTTTAGCAACCCATTTCTTTCTTTAAACCTAAAACTAGGGCATCACGGCGTATTCTTGCCAGGAGGTCACATCGGCAGTTGCGGCATCAAGAATTACCACGAGGTTTGTGACCGCATCTCCCGAAACTCCCCTACTTTTTATGGTGCTTTCTCCCACGGAAGGTTCGTCAGCCTCAAGGGTAACAATGGTGCAAGAAAGAGCGCCGTATGTAATGGAAAGAGAGCTCCTCTGTGCCTCCGCGTCGTTTGCGACCAGGATACGTGCTGCCTCCACACAGGCGGCGGCGTAGCCCTCGCTTCGTGCTTTTTCCTCAAGATCAAGTAAGAGGAGTCTGCCCGCAAGCCCAAAGTGACTTAACGATACGGCGGCGGCAAGAAACACGAATCCAAGAATGATGACCGAGAGAAGCGCGATAAACCCCTTACCACTTTTTCTAGTTACTACTAGACCGGTACGTTTCTTAAGTTCCAGCACGGTACTTTTCAGTACATATATATAGAGAAAGTGGTAAGGGGTAAACCCGCGAACTGCATTTCTCGGAATAGTGTTAGAAGCGGACATGGTAAAGATAGGGGCCCTGCACGATGTCGTTTGCATTAAAATCTATGGCAATGGTATGTATGGCATGCGTTACCGTAAACCCTGTAATCTCGACTCGTGACGCGGTGAGAGGTAGTGCACTCCCGCCGTTTACCGAGAGCATCACCTCTGTGCCGCTAAGAGAAAGCTCATAGGTATCACCCTCTCGGTCACGTATGCGAAGCGAACTGCCGGAGTTCCCTGGACTAGGTGCCTCTATATGGACCGCGCGATTCAAAAGGTATGTGGCACTGCGAAACACTAATGCGCTCTCAAGGTCACGGAGAACCGCCGCACTTGAGCGTTCGGTATTGGTAAAAAGCGGATATGAAGAGACGAGGATGCCCGTAATGATGGCTCCGAGAAGCGCAAAATATACGATGGCTTCGATCAGCGTGAATCCTCGCGACGCCGGATTAATTACAGATTGTGTCTGGGTCATCATAGATAATACGGAGCGCATCGTTCGCCTCATTTACGGCAAATACATACCCGTCTGCGTATATGAGGTCGCGCACCCGTACCGAATAGTTATAGGGCGGGCATCCATGGAGCGTGAGATTCGTAGGATCAGAAATGTCGTACACACGGAATTCATCATTGGTGTCTGACGTACCGATAAAGGCGTAGGGACCTTGGGTTGCAAGACCGGTGAGAGCTGCTCCCGCACCATTCATAGAGAGGCGCACAGAATCAAGGAGTGTGGGAGATGCCGGATCTGCGACCATGATGGAGAGGAAATCGAAATCTCCATTTGACGCTTTATCGCGCCCCAGGTACGCCGTAGTTCCCTGTATGTCGACCCGTGTTCCATCCTTGGCGCTCCACGGAGCATCAAAGCGTGCGAGTACTGTGGGTGCTGCGGGATTTTCTAGGTTGATAATGGTAAGTTCCCCTGCATTGTCCGAAGTCGCAAGGTACGCGTAGTCGCCGCTCACTACGATGTCATTCACATTGTGATTGACGTTCACACTCCCCTGCCACGAAGGTGCAGTAGGATTTGACACATCAAACACGTGAAACTCATGGTTTTCGTTTATGCCACCAAACGCAAGATAACCGGTGCCTACATACACTCTCTCATCGTAGTACGCAATGCTGCGTCCCGCCTGGCAGGGAGATGCCGCGGGCGTGCAGGTAAATACAATATTTGGTAGTGAGAGTGTGGCGACTACTGCGGGCGCGTCAGGATCCGCAAGCGTAATGACTTTGAGCTGATCTATATTGTCGTCCTCAAGCACATATGCGTAGACCCCTCCGACGACAATGCCGTTTAGACCGGCACCCACATCAAGTCGTGCGCGCTCATCAGGAGTTGTGGGGTCTTCCACATTGAAGACAAAAAAATCTTCTTGTGCAGCAGCAGCCGGGTTTGCGGTGAGGAGTGCCATGCGCGCTCCCCCTAATGAACGCACCGCAACGCCGGTACCCGTTGAGCCTCCAATGTCCGCGTCGCCGAGAGAATCCGGGTTGTCCCACGCTCCGGGTGGTATGGGATCGCAGCCGCCTCCCAGAAACCGCGCTGTTTCTACGGACGAGACAAACGTCGAGAGCCCCACCTGCCCTGTCCTATTGTTTTCGCTTCCCCACGTCGTCTCCTCAAACAGTATCTTCAGGCAGGGCGACAGGTGCTCTACGTTCTGGGTTACTGCATATATTCCTACGGTATCAGTTTTGTCCGCAAGCGTCGTAAATCGAGAAAGCTCTGTGGCGTCTTCGGACGTGTTTTCAAGAGCAGTTCGGGCGTTTGCGATGCCGCCACTCCCCAGTCCCACATCAAGTCCTGAGGTCTGTCCTTCTGCGGCAAGCAAAAAGACACCGGTCATGGCAAGCACAAAAAATGCAGTCGCGAGCAGAAGCTCAAGAGTGAGAAAGCCGCGGGTACGAGGGGAGGAGGTCATAGGGTTACCACTCTATACGTCCAACGGCATTTATATCGACAGTTGCCGATTGTCCCGCATCAGTGAAGGTAAGGGTTCCTGCTCCGGTCTCGACCGCGCCGGAGAGTGGCGAAAATACAACATCTTCGGGGCCCACGACTACAATCACACTCTCACGAGCATACGCTCGGTTTAGGGGGTTGGCAGCGTCATACAGCGCGCCCGAAAACAGCACAAATTCGTCGTCTCCTATGTGTACGCCGTGGGGAGATTGATCGACGTTCGCGAGCGCCGCCGTACGGGCGGCGGCGAGAAAGGTAACCGCCAAGTCGCGTTCACTCTGAGCGGACGAGCGCGAAATACTGTCGATGCCGATAAGGATTGAGACCGTAGCCGCAAGCGACATGAGTGCAAGTACAATGAGTATCTCTATCAAGGTAAACCCCTTACCGCTTTTGTATGCAAAAATGGCAAGGGACAAACCGCCCTCCTTGAAAGGTGTCCTGCGAGAGACTCCCAGGTTTCTATCGTGAGAGACGGTTCGTAATTTCATAGATAGGGGTGATGACGGAAACGGCGACGAGACCCACCAAGAGTCCCATAACTACCATCAATATAGGCTCAATGGCGCTTGAGAGATTCCGGGTCAAGTCATCGACCTCTGATTCGTAGTAGTCAGAAAGATATATGAGAGTGCCGGAGAGGTTTCCGGTGCGCTCCCCCACCCCAATCATATGGGTCATAAGGTGCGGATAGAGTCCCTGCTCTGCGGCGAGCATGACGGAGAGCTGTTTTCCTGCACGTATCCCTTCTACCACGCGCCCGAGTGCACGAGCATGCGGTTCGCTCCCCATAGTTTCAGCCATGATATATACGCCCTCAAGGAGCGTCATGCCACTTTTGAGGAGAATGCCGAGTGTTCGGCAGAAATTTGCGATGTGGTAGGAGCGTATGACAGTTCCGACAATCGGGAGCACAAACGAGGCACGATCATAGAGGTAGCGCACTCTGGCAAAACGTGTGTAGAGAATCCCCGAGATCAGTGCAAGTAAAATCAAGCCGAGAATAAGGAACAATCCGTACTCTTTGAGAAACACACTCACCGCGAGCAGTACCTTTGTGGTGAGCGGGAGCTCGACCTTCAGGGACGTAAACACCGGCATGATTTTTGGAAAGATGAATACGGTGAGGAGCCCGGTGATGCCAAGCGTCGCAACAGTGATGATGACTGGGTAGATGAGCGCTCCAATCACTTTCTTTTTGAGGAGATGGCGCTTACGAAGCTCCTCCGCGAGGTAGCCAAGATTTTGGGTGAGTGAGCCTGAGAGTTCGCCCACTTTGATGAGGTTTACCATGAAGGTTCCAAAGGAGCCGCCGAACTTCCCAAGACTCGTATGGATGTATTGGCCGTTCGAGACGTCTTCAATGACGCGGTCATACACGTAGCGTACGCGCGGTGAGCGTGATTGTTCTTTAAGGATATGAAATGACTCGACGACGCTTACATTTGCACCAATAAGAAAGGAAAGTCGTTTCGAAAGGAGCATTTGTTCCGTAACAGAAAGGCGGGGCGTGCCTCGTACCCTGATGAGTTCTGCATAGAGGGGTGCATACCGCTCCTTGAGATGAATGACCTGTTCGCGTAGAAAGTTGAGAATACGCATATCGCTCTCTTTATCCTTGGATAACCCGAAGTACTTCTTCGGCGGTCGTTGTTCCACTTCGTACTTTCTCGAATCCGTCATCAAGCATACTCGTCATACCCTCGCGTATTGCAACTCGGCGAATTTCCGCGGCAGAGCATTTCCGTAGAATTGCTTCACGTACCGCTTCGCTTGCGACGAGCACTTCGTTTACTGAAATACGACCTTTGTACCCACTCCCCTTACATGACTCACAGCCTGCACCCTTAAATACCGTCTCCTCTTCTTCCATGGGACGCGAGAGTGAGAGAGAGGAGAGCGACTGCACTTCTGTCTTGGTGAGTGGTCGGCTCACTACGCACGATGAGCAAATGCGACGAACCAAACGCTGACCAATGGCAGCATTAATAGTGGTAGCGACCAGGTATGAATCAATTCCCATATCAAGAAGTCGAGGAAGGGTCGTAGCCGCGTCACTCGTGTGGAGCGTCGAGAGAAGTAGGTGTCCGGTCAGTGCGGTGTTTACGGCAATACCCGCAGTCTCACTGTCGCGGATTTCACCGACCATGATGATGTCGGGGTCTTGGCGGAGTATGGAGCGAAGTCCCGAAGCAAAGGTCAGACCAAATCGAGGATGTACTTGTATTTGCTCTATGTCGCCCACAGAATATTCAATAGGATCTTCAATAGTTACAATGGAAACTTCTGGGGCGTTCAGCATCTTGATAAGCGTATAGAGCGTCGTGGTTTTTCCTGAACCGGTGGGACCGGTCGACAGCACCATACCGTTTGATTTCTTGATCGCTTCCTGCACCTTCCGTGCGTCACTTGCAGAAAATCCAAGCATTTCAAGGGTGAAGTGTTCGGCGTGATCGGTAAGAAGCCTGAGCACCACATTTTCTCCGTGGTAGGTGGGGGCTATCGAGACACGCACATCGATACAGGTGTCACCCTCGGAGAGGCTGTGACGAAAGCGCCCGTCTTGTGGCGCATTATGTTCGTCGGTGCGGAGTTCGGCAAGTACCTTTATACGAGAAACTATTTCTGTGTGGATTTTCTTCGGGTAGCTGCATATGTTTTGGAGGACACCGTCTATCCGAAAACGTACGCGTACCTCAGAGTGACTTGGATCTATGTGGATGTCTGAGGCACGAAGTGCGTGGGCGCGCTCGACGAGCGCGTGTACTACCGTGATGATTGAGAGATCCGCTCCTCGCGCGAGCTCCTCCTCGAGTGAACGAGGCCCCGTGATTTTCTGTCCCAAGAAGGATTCTGTCGTTTGAGGCCTCATAGTGCTGTGCACCCTACGCCCCCTGAGAGGTTCTGTCTATTGGCCCAGGACACAATACCCCGACAGCTCTGCTGTGGTGGGGATGAATGGCCGAAGAGTAACCATGAGCAGCCAAGGCCTGAATCTTTATAGAGCAAAACACCCTGGTGGAGGGTGCGCCACTACCCCACTCTGCGGGGAGCAGGGAAGGGCGCACGGCCTGTTTTATCGTGCGCCTATGAGGTAGCGTTTCGGGTTTTCGCACATATCGGTGAAGGCGTGCGCAGTCTCTTTAAGTTTTGAGGAGGAGGATTTCCCAAAGGAAATGACCTCGACCTGGCAGCCCTCGTTCATATCGAGGTACTCGATGAGCGGGCAGAAGTCGCCGTCACCGGTTGCGAGAATTATGGTATCGAGTTTAGGGGCGAGCTTCACGGCGTCTACCGCAAGCCCGACATCCCAATCGGCTTTCTTTGCGCCGTCGGCAAATATCTGCAAATCTTTCACCTTGGTTTCGATACCAATCTTAGTAAGCGCTTCGAAGAAGCTGGTCTCCTCACCGCTATCGGTCTTAATGACGTAGGCGATGGCACGCACGAGGGTGCGACCTCCCACTGCGTCGTTTAGGACGTTCGCGAAATTAACGCGAGATTTATAAAGGTGCTTGGCACTGTGATAGAGGTTTTGTGTGTCTATGAATACGCCGACACGCTGGGCGGGATGCTTGATTACGGGCATAAAATTAGCTAGTTAGGAAATTGAGGTGCTAGGCGTTAGCCGAAGAACCGTCATGATTTATTAAAATGGCGCGGCGAGTACCGCATACCCATGCTACCACCATGCTGACTACGAAACTAAAGAGCCTGTTTACGAATTTCCTTATGCAAGGCGTTGAGCAGAGGATTCCGTAGACGTATGTGCTATACGGCGAAGGAAGCCGAGAGGCTCCACAACGCCGCAGAAGGGAATTCTAAACGGCTCTATTTCTTGAGGTTGAGCTTTTTGAGCACCGCGTTATAGCGGCGCTTGTCGTTTTTCTCAAGATAGCGCAAATGACTCCTGCGGTCAGCAACCATCTGAAGAAGACCACGGCGGGAGTGGTTGTCCTTGTGGTTTTTCTTGAGGTGCTTGGTCAGTTCTTCGATGCGGCGGGTAAGGACCGCGACCTGGACATCGGCTGAGCCGGTGTCCGTGTCATGGCGGGCCGCGCTTTTTATCACGGTCGTCTTTACGCGCTTTGTCAGCATGGTTTCCGCACTCTACCACACCTTGACATTTGATGCAAGCCCCGTATGACAAGTCTCAAAGAAGTCGCGGTGGTTGCGTAAGGAAATTTCTTATTACAAAAGAAACAGTTTCAACAAACGATTATTGGTTAAGGTTTGCCATACGGGGCAAGCATTGTATGGTGAGGCGACCGTTCGGAGACATTCTCCGGAGCGGTTGGTACAACCCTCACTTGAATTGGAGGAAATCATGGCGAAAGCCACAATGCTCGGCCACGGGACTGTGGGACCTGTACACACCCTCTCATACGAGCACGTGCGTGATGTCGTCGCAAAAAACGCGAGCGATGTCGAATACGGCGATGAGGAGGATACGAATGAATTCTTTCTTCTCGCAACGGGCGAAATGGCCAAGCTCGGCCTTCAGGTTCTTCGAGACCCGCGTCCGTTTGATCACTCAGCCGCAGACATAGCGTCCAACAGGGAGTGCGCGGGCATATGGAGCTTCTCCTCAGAAGCCGCCGTGTGGGCCGCCTTCAACGCCCTGACAGGCTTTGAGACGACTTCTGGCTCTGTGTTCCTGTTCCAGGTGGAGCGTGACGCTACGACGCGCGACGCCTCATAGGTACGAAGTGTACCGAAAACTAGCAGCCCGCAGGGTTTCCCTCAGCAATAGCACCCTATAACTCGTAAGAGTTGCGCCCCTCTGCAAGTGTG
>JBASFO010000093.1:0-2310 GCA_049653065.1 Minisyncoccia bacterium | reverse complement strand
GATGCGAAGAGACGAATTTAAAGAAGCCCTACGTGCACTTACTGGATTTGACGAGCGAGAACAGAAGCTCCTTGAAGAGAAACGCGAGCTGCTTTCGGGTCGGGGGCGCAGTGGCAGTACCATACAGGCACTCCGAGAAGTACATGCAGAGCTCGAAGCTCTTGCCGCAGAGCGTGAGGAGCTTGCGCAGGCGAGTCCGGAGGGGTTTGTAGCACTTCACCTCAAAGAATTACGCTCCTATCGGAGAGCGCTTGGTGCGGGGTCGCTCGCAGAGACTCCTTATGTACGAGAAGTTGCAGACGACATTGAATCGCATGTGCGCGCCGGGCAGCCCGTCTTTGTTTACGGACACCTAGGAAGCGGAAAAACTGAACTTGCGATGCATGTCGCGAAGCGTTTCCATGAAAAAGGAGCACTCATCATCTCAGGAGCAAAAGATATTGCACTCTCTGAACTCTATGGACATCAGATTCTTGATGTAGACAAGGTGGACCCCGCGGAGCTCCGCAGTTTTTCTGAGGGTATAGAGAAAGAATTTGAGGCCTGGAAAACAAAGAATCCAGAATCGTCTTCAGAGGACACTGAGCGAGCTCATGAGCGCATCATGCAGACGAGTCTCGCAGCCCTTCCTGGTGGTGGCACCATATCTCGGTTCTTTCTTGGTCCCATCTATCGCGCGATGGAAGAGGGTCGCCCCATCATTCTTGATGAGGTAAATGCCATTCCCCACGACGTGCTCATTAGTTTAAATCACATACTAACGCGAAAACCGGGAGACACCGTGGTGGTTCAGCAAAATAGTGGAAGCGAGATAACGGTGAAAGAAGGATTCGGGTTTATCTTGACCGGAAACCTCAATCAGGACCAGGACATCTATAATTGATAGACAGAAGATGGACCCTGCGTTTCTTTCCCGCCTCTATAAAATTGAGTATGATTACTTGCCGCAAGAGATTCAAGGCTCGCCTGGAAATGCCGACGCGGTTTCAAAGAGCGAACTCTTCCATCTCATTCTCTCTTCACTCATGACAAGAACGGGCGATCTAGAGGTTCCAGAACACTCTGTAGAGCAACTCTGGAACCTTGCCAAAGCCGCGCGGGTAACCCAGGACGTATTTTCTGGTAGACAAGTAAATCAAGCCTTCTATTACCAGGAGGGAGGAACACGGGCAACACCCTATCGGCTGCGCGAGGGTGTGCTCTCCATACGGGCACTCACCAAAGTATTGCATCAGTGGCAAAGCGAGGGCTATCGGTATGAGCTTGATCACTATGTGTGGAAGGAATTCATTGAACAGAGCACGAGTCCTGCCGATCGTGCGTATCTTTATCAACTTTTCAAGGATAGGTTCGGGTTTTTCAACGGCAGTGGTTGGGAACAGAGTCCTAATTACGGACGCTCTGGAGCACTCGGTTCGTTTAGTGTGACTTCGCCGCAAAATCCCTCTCTACAGCCGGCGTTTTATTCGGCACGCGACGTAGTCTCATTTGCGTTTGGCTCCCCTCCGGAACGAACTTCGTGGCCCGTACGAAATTGATACCTGCATGGCATACGACTTCTCGAAACTGACGGGTGCAATCAAGGAAACCGAGGAGTGGCTCTCGCGGGAGTTCTCGACCATTCGCACGGGAAGGGCCTCGGTGGCACTTCTTGATTCTATAAAGCCGGAGGTGTACGGGGCACGCACGCCGCTTATGCAGGTGGGTTCGGTTTCGGTTGAAGACGCACGCACCATCCGCATCGTGCCGTGGGACAAGACAAACGGAAAGGCGATAGAAAAGGCAATTGCCGAAGCAGACCTCGGTATCTCCGTCGTTACCGACGATGGGGGACTGCGCGTGTTGTTCCCCGAATTGACCGCAGAGCGCCGCGCTCTGCTTGGGAAACTCGCCGGCGAGCGCTGTGAGCAGGCACGGGTGACGCTTCGCGGGCATCGCACTGACGCCCTGAAAGCACTTGAAGCTTCCGAGAAAGAGGGCGGTATGGGAGAGGATGAATTAAAACGCCTCAAAGACGAGGTGCAGAAAATGATAGACGCGGGACAAAAAAGCCTCGAGGCTTTGCTTGTGAAGAAACAGACAGAGATCACGAGCTAGGCACTAGGAATTAGGCGTTAGGGTTTAGGTATGAGGTATGAGGTATGCGAAAATGCATCTAATCAGTCCACTTTTTTATTAGTATCGTACTCTTAAAACTATGAACATGAATGGCCCGGGAGGAGGTATAGAGCACCAGCCGGAAGATGCGGTACCTGCCGCACACACAAAGAAAATAGAGCAGATAGAAGAAACCTATGTGGGCAACGGTAT
>JBASFO010000092.1:0-8511 GCA_049653065.1 Minisyncoccia bacterium | reverse complement strand
CAAGACCAAGCTCACAAACCGCACTTCGCCCCGCTCGCCGCCTGAGCTTTCGTGCCAGCGCGATGCTTCTAACACCCCGTGAGATGCCGTTTTCGGCTATCTCACGGGGTGTTTCTCTTTATCATTCCAAAATGGTAGATTTGCACTGTTCGGAAAAGAAGGAGCCAAAAGTGGCACACATAATCGCTCTTTTCATTTGTCCTAATGCGGGGCAACCAATGCAATACGTAACTTCTGTGGAGGCCGTTAAAGGCGCGGGCCTTGTCGGAGACCGCTACGCAGGGAACCGCGGCGCGTATTCTCACCCGAAACCAAAGAAAATAAGGCACGTGACGTTCATTGCCAGTGACAGAATTGAGATGGCAAATATCGAGCTTAAGATACAAGGGTTAGCCCCGTTTAAACCAAGCGAAACTCGGCGAAACATTATCACTTCGGGCATCGAATTGAACGGTCTCGTGGGAAAGGAATTTTCCGTGGGCCCTGTTCGTATGCGCGGCGTGGAGCTTGCGGACCCCTGTCATCGCCCAAGCGCGCTTGCAAAAAAGAAGGGCTTCAAAGAAGCCTTTGCCGGTCGCGGTGGTCTTCGCGCAGAAGTGCTTTCAGATGGAATCATCAACATCGGAGACGACATACGTGCCATGTGATGAAGACCGTTAAAGAGCTGCACCCCCAAGGTGCGGCTCTTACTTTTTCTTTTCTGATTTTTGAATGGGGACATCGTAAGTCCCCATTTCGACACACACCTGTTTTATGAGAGTATGCATCCTGGAGGTGAATAATGTTCTATACGCTCAGAATGTTGTATCGAGACTGGCTTCGTGCGCGGCGTCTCGCCGCGCTTCGGAGAACGAATGCGCTCATTCGTAAACTCAAACGCTTTATGGATGCGCGTCGCGCAGCGGCATCCCATTGGGGAGAAGAACTCGTTCTCAATGATTGGCACTGGCACAACCTGCATCCGCTCCTCGAAAAACGGGAACGGCTCGCCACACTTCTTGGCATTATCGACCTCATAGAGTGGAAGTCTGCACAGTCTTAAATACGTACCTTAGGACACGGAGTGTCCTAAATTTCCGAATATCTGTTTTAAGATGGGCCGCGAGAAATCGCGGCCCGTTCCTTTCTCGATAAGTGGAATCCGCCTCTCTCTATGTATGCAAAGGTGTCACCTTTGCATTTTCCTTGCATAGTGGAGGGTACTCCGGTATAGTGCCTTTTGTCGCTATGTACACCTCGAAAGGGGTAGACCAATGGCCGGGAAGACTTCCTTAGGGAAGGACGAACGCGCTGTTGAGGCGCGAAATTTTTTTACCCCCATGACCAAGTTTTTACTAGCGCGGAAAGAATGTATGACCCAGCTTTTTGATGAGCAGGGTGTAGTTCGCGCCGGCACCATTTTAAAGACCGGACCCATCACCATCACTCAGGTGAAGACCAAGGAGGGAAAGGACGGATACGCCGCTATCCAGGTTGGTTTTGATGCAAAGAAACCTGAAAAGACAAACAAAGCTCAGCGCACTTCAAAAGCATTTCGAGTACTCAAAGAATACAAAGTGGAGAATCCTGCTGATTTCTCGGTTGGTACTGCGGTTGCGCTTGATGCGTTTATCGTAGGAGAGGAGGTACGGGTGGTAAGCACAAGCAAAGGAAAAGGTTTTCAGGGAGTGGTGAAGCGTCATGGTTTCCATGGTGGTCGCCGCACCCATGGTCAGAAGCACTCGGAGCGTGAGCCAGGCTCGATTGGTGGTGGAGGGCGCGCCGGTGGCCGCGTCGCCAAGGGTATGCGTATGGCCGGTCGTATGGGGGGTGAGCGCGTTACCGTAAAAAACCTCAAAGTGCTCCACATAGACTCTAAAGCTGGTGAAATCATCATTTCAGGTGCCGTTCCCGGTGCGCGTGGTTCCCTGGTCGAAGTAATCGCTTCGTAATTTCAACACGTATGGCAACTCTAAAAAAATCAGTTTCAAAGAAAGCTCCTGCCAAGAAGGCCGTAAAGAAAGCCTCAGCTCCTCGTACCAAGAAAGAACCCGTCAGTGAGGCGGGCACTGCATCAGCGTCCCTAACAAAGGGGAGAAACGAAGCTATCATCTACGACATGAAGGGTGCCAAAGCGGGTGTCGCCGCACTCCCCGCAGAGCTTTTTGAGGCGAAGTGGAATGCTGATCTTGTGCATCAGGTAGTGATAGGCATGCAGGCAAACAAACGAGAAAACTCGGCACACACCAAATTCCGCAGTGAAGTACGCGGTGGCGGTAAAAAGCCTTGGAAGCAAAAGGGCACGGGTCGCGCGCGCCACGGTTCGACACGCTCTCCCATTTGGAGAAAGGGTGGTATCTCTCACGGCCCCCGCGCAGAGCGTGACTACTCAGTGAAGATAAACAAGAAGGCGAGATCAGCTGCACTGGTCGCGCTTCTTTCGAGAAAGCTTCGCGATGGCGAGCTTATCTTGGTCGACACACTTTCGTTTTCTAAGCCTGCAACCAAGGAAGCACGGGGTGCCCTCGTTGCCATCGGAAAAGGCGCAGGACACACCATGCTCTCCGAGAAGCGCACTAATGCTGCGGTTATCGCGCTTTCCTCAAAGAATGCAAACACTGAGAAGTCGTTCCGCAACATTGGTTCTCTTGAAACTGTAGAGATACGAAACCTAAACCCGGTGGATCTCGTGACAAAGAAGTATCTCGTCATTGAGAATCCTACGGAGTCTTTTGCCGTACTTACCTCGCGCCTCACCAAATAATCTATGGCTTTGTTTACAAAAAAAGACAAGAAGGAAGATGCAAAAAAGGAGAAAACTCCTAAGGTAAAGAAGGCATCTTCGGAGAAGGTGCTTGCAAACTCAAAACTCGAGGGTGTGCTGAGCTACCCCTGGATGAGCGAGAAAGCGCTCATCGGCACCGAGCGCGGTGTGTATGTGTTTGCGATTCCTGCTGACGCGACGAAGACTCTGGTGAAGCAAGCTGTAGAGCGTCTATATAAGGTCGTGCCGAAGAAAGTGAACATCGTGAATCTTATTGGTAAATCAAAGCCACTACGCGGACGCCGTGGCTATGGCCGCCGTGCCGCTCGCCACAAGGCGTATGTGTATCTGAAAAAGGGCGACTCAATTTCGCTTGCGTAATTTCTGACCATGAAAACTTACAAACCATACACCAAGAGCCGCCGCAACATGACGACGCTTCCCTATCGGGAGCTCCTCTCCGGCGACCGACCGATGAAATCCCTCTTGAAGGGGAAGAAGCAGCATGCGGGAAGAAATGCGTTTGGTCGCGTGACCACGCGCCACCAAGGAGGAGGCCACAAGAAGCGCCTTCGTGATGTAGATTTTACCTACAATAAAAAAGACATCGAAGCAAAAGTAGAGACGATAGAGTACGATCCCTATCGTACTGGCTTTATCGCACGCGTCTGCTATAGAGATGGCGAGCGCCGCTACGTACTCGCACCAAAAGATTTGAAAGTAGGAGACACATTCCTCGTATCTTTAACCGCGCCCGTAAAAGTGGGGAACCGTCTTCCCCTCGGGAAGCTCCCGACTGGCACGTTTGTCTATAATATTGAAATTCGTCCGGGAGCAGGCGCCAAGCTCGCGCGAAGCGCAGGAAACTACGCAGAAGTGGTCGCGCATGACGGCGGGTTTGCTCAGATCAAACTTCCCTCAACGGAAATCCGGAAAGTCTCCGACAACGCATGGGCCTCTATTGGCGCCGTGGGGAATGAAAACTCACGCCTCGTGAAGTTTGGTAAGGCAGGCAGGAGTCGCTGGCATGGTATTCGCCCAACGGTGCGTGGTACCGCCATGAACCCGGTAGATCACCCCCATGGAGGTGGTGAGGGCCGCCAGGGTCGCGGACTGCGCCGCGCGAAGAGCATGTGGGGCAAGCCTACCGGCAAAGGCCAGAAGAGTAGAACCCCAAAGAAATACTCCAACGTATTCATCGTGTCCCGTCGTCGCGTTGGCAAGAAAGGGAAAGTACAGCAGTAAAAGAAACGAGCGAAGTCCACTATCACAAAACCTGCTTCCGAGCAGGTTTTGTGATAGTGGGACACACAATGTACTCATCGTCTTGCGTTCGTCGAATCGGAAAGAAGAAGTAGATACAAGGTCTGGAAATCGCAACCTTTTCATATACTATGGAATAAAAGTGTCATACGTATGCAGGATCCTACTATTCCCAACCAACCCTCTGCCCCCTCTGCTCGGGATGAACAGCACATTGAGCAATCACGCGCGCTGCTGACGAAGGCGAATGAAGCAATCCAGCGAGGAGAAACTTCAGATATAGCTGAGACGATCGAGCAAGCAACGAGTGCATTTGCAGCTGCATACGAGTATCGTCCACCGCAGACGGATATGGCGCGTTTTGAAAGTGCCACCACGGAAGTGATTAACCGTCTCAAGGAACCCGCTCGTGCATCCGTTCTTGTAGCGTTTACGAACGAGAAGAAAACAATTCCTGCGCGTCGCGATCTTTTCGAAGCCGTGAGGCTTATGGGTAATGGGGCCGCACCACTTGAAGAGAAAAGAAGGAAAGTATCCGCTGGAATCGGGCAAGCATGGAATGGTATAGCAGCTGCGCAACCTAACTATGAGGTTTCGCCAAAGACGGCAGGCTTTTTTGACTATCTCACTACGGTGAACAGTGCGTATCCTGAACTTGCTAAGCTTCAACCACTCATCCATGAAATTAAAGACCTGTATCTCACCATTACCATCAGTGGAGAGCAATCAGCAACCCACCAACGCCAGGAAGCGTCCGCAATGGTCGGCGGACTGTTGCGTCGCGTGTATTTCGCCGCATATAGAGCTCCACGGCAGTTGAACCCAGACGGAGCTATCCCGCAAGCTATGGCTATGAACGTTGGTCAAGCAAGTGTACAGTGGGAAGCTCAATTTCTCCGTTATCAAAATCCGGAATGGAAAGCCAGATTCGAGGTACTTAAGAAAAACGCAGACGCCTAGTGTACGTGTGCAACACCTGGTGTTGCACACGTACACAGCAGTAATAAAACACAAAAGCCCCGCGAAAGCGGGGTTTTTGTATGCTACCCTTTGAGGGTAACGAATAATTCATACCTATGGATCCAAGTGAACTACCACCAGTAACTACAGGCCCGACGGGAGAACAATTACGGGCGTTTATGAGAGACTATGAAAGTGTTATTGCCAATTGGTACGACTATAAGGAAAGCGACGGCTTGAATGATACTGAAGTCACCATGCTCGTTGATGAACTTGCAACGAAAGCCGGTGGAGATCTTACTGCGGTTACACCAGAAATGCTTGAAGAAATAAAAGGACGCGCCGCATACATCGTTCGACAAAAGAATCTTCCTCCAAGCGAGAGGGATTAATCAAAGAGAGGTTTGCGAAAAGAAGAGCCTTCAAAGCGAGGCTCTTCTTTTGCGTCAATGTATATTTTCACCGAAAAATCGTTTTCGATCTTGATCAAACAAGGCAAGTAGTTGTTCGACCACGTCATACACCTCAGGACACTGCTTCGTGGTTCTTCGTTTCAATTCAGCTATTTGCGTATAGCAGACTCCCTCGCTTTTTATAGTTCTTCCCTCTTGGAGGTAATTCGTGACGAGCGGCATGACTTTATCAAGTGCGCGCACAAACACTGCTTCAGGATCCGTTTGATGTTCGTAATTCTCCATTGCTTCATGAATAGACGGCGCGCTTGGGAAATCTGACAGGAGCTTCTTTCGCGCCTCTTCCTCGCGCTTCTTCTTTCCGCTTAACACACGTGCATCCTTTGAATATACATACGTGTCTCCCGCGTGTACTTCTGGTACATCATGGGCAAGCGCATAGCGAATGGCTTTATCGCGGTCAAGTGCAAGATCGTACCTCTCGATCACGTACCACACACTCATTGCAAGAAGATAGGAATGCTCGAGATCGTTTTCATAACGTTCCTCGCCGGGAACATGCATTACTCGTGTCACCCGTTGCAGCGAATGGAGCATTTCCATAAATCGTATAAGCTCTCGTGCTTCTATGCGCTTCATAGGGGTTTGCGATTGGAAAGTCGTCAGGAACTAACGATATTCCTCGCGAAGCGTGTTGCCGAGTTCCTCGCGCGAGATACGCGCTTCCTGGATGCCGAGAGCCCATGGGCCCACTTGGTAGGGAGGAAAGAGTAGGATGAGAGAACTCCCTTCAAGGTAAAAGTTCTGGAAATTATCGGCGTCGGGCGATGTGCCTGCCTCAAGGTATTCTCTGTCAAAGTTTCCTTCACCAAGCGTCTCTCCCAGCTTCTCTCGAGAGAGCATAGAGAGAACTTCAAGGTGATTGGCTGAAGGAGAAAAGAGAGAATCGAGCGCAAGCCCCTCACCTGTCTTTTTGTAAAAGGTATAGGTGCGGTAGTAGCCATTTGGATGCGCGCCCAAGGTGTCTGCAAAAAGAGAATACACATAGGAAACCGTCTCGGGACTCTCGTACATTGTGTACTTAATATGAAGGAGGTAGGTACGCTCGCCGCCGAGGTTTTGCAGCGCGATGTCTTCTGCCGTTAGGTTCTCGACGTTGTTTTCACGAAAACGCTCTGCCTCCGACAAAACGAATGCATGCATAGTCGAGACTGCAGCCGCTTCCATTGTGGCACTCGCGGAGTGGGCGAGTGGTATCTGTGTTGGATATTCGGCGGTAATCTCGTAGTACTCTCCTGACTCAGTGTAAATTTCACGCTCCTCGCTTCCCGTATCGGTAGAAGTGGCGTGGGGCCCACTACCCTCCGGCAGTGGACGCATAAGCACAAACCAAAGTCCAACTCCCACAGCAACAAGAGTCAAAAGCCCCACAAGGATTTCCCATGGACGTACCTGCATAGCTCTATAGTACCCCGTTCTAACCAATAGTTTGACACCCCCCGGGCCTTACTATAGATTATATCTATCCGCCTTCGGCGGGTTTTTGCTCCAAGGGCAGCGAGGGACCGAGCATTCGGACGTATAGCGGCCGGATGCTCGGCCGAATCTCGTTATGTCTTTGGGGCTCCCACACAAAAAATCACCATGTCACGCTCGCTCAAAAAAGGGCCTTACGTAGATGTAAAGCTCATGAAGAAAGTGAAAGACAAGAAACCCGCGTCTGCAGCGGTGATTAAGACGTGGGCCCGCGCTTCCGCCATCGCTCCTGAGTTTGTGGGCTTTACGTTCGGCGTTCATAACGGCAAAACGCACGTAGAGGTCCTCATAACTGAAGACATGGTGGGTCACAAATTGGGTGAATTCTCTCCGACAAAGAAATTCATTCGTCACGGAGGAAAAATGCAGAAAGAGCTCGAACAAAAGAAGAAAGACGCTGAAATAACCGCAGCAAAGTCTGCAAAAGCAGAGCCGGCAGCAAAGAAATAATCTATGGCTTCCAAAGGTCTCATTAAGAATACGGTAGAGAAGAAGGCGCCAAAAGCGGTTGCGCGTATTACATCCCACAACCAGACACCGCGCAAAATGCGTCTCGTCACTGATCTCGTGAAAGGCAAGCGGGTGGCGGAGGCTCTTGCCGAACTCTCGTTTCTCCCGAAGCGCGCCGCCGATCCCATCAAGAAACTCATCGCCTCTGCCGCGGCAAATGCCAAGCAAAAAGGAGAAAACGTAGAGCAGCTTCGCGTAGAGAGTATCCGAGTTGATTCTGCGGGTATGATCGTGAAGTACATGCCGCGAGCGCATGGCCGTGCAGCACCCATTCGCCGCCGCAAGAGCCAGGTGATCGTCGAGCTCGGATAATTTTCATACCATGACTCACACCGTACATCCCTACGCACACCGCCTCGGCATCATCCGTGACTGGAAGAGCCGTTGGTTTGCACTTACCAAGAAGAGTTTCCGCGAAAATATCGCGGCCGATGCCGCCATTCGGAAGTTTCTCGAGAAAAAGCTTCGTTCCGCGTATTTGGCGGGTCTTGAAATTGAGCGTACCGCAACTGAGGTGCGGGTCATTGTGCACACCGCACGTCCCGGTCTTGTCATCGGTCGCTCGGGAGAAAATGCAGGGAAGCTTCGCAAAGAACTCGCTGATGTTATTCGTACCGTATCCAAAGAAACCAAACGCGAGGTAAAGCTCGACATCATGGAGGTGCGTCAACCCGAGACAAACGCTGCAGTCGTAGGCTACATGATTGCCGAAGGACTTGAGAAGCGGCTCCCGTTTCGTCGCGTCCTGAAATCAACCGTTGAGAAGGTGATGGCAGTGCGCGAGGTGATCGGTGTGCGTATCGTAGTCTCGGGACGCCTTGGTGGAGCTGATATGAGCCGCACTGAGAAAATCATGAAGGGTCGCGTGCCGCTCCAGACCTTCCGTGCAAACATTGACTACGCACACACCGAGGCGCACCTTCCGTATGGCCAGATCGGCGTCAAGGTATGGATTTACCTTGGTGACTCGTTCTCTAAGAAGGAAATGAGTGCACCAGCTCCCGAAGCATCGCGCACCCGTACGGGCGGTCGTTCTCGCTAATACTCGTATGTTGTTTCCAAAAAAGGTAAAACACAGGAAGTGGC
>JBASFO010000091.1:0-5124 GCA_049653065.1 Minisyncoccia bacterium | reverse complement strand
CTTCGGCACCGCGAGCACACTCGTCACTTTCTCATCAGCAGCGAGCGGCAAGAAGTTCATGATGCTCTTGCCTTTCGTGGCACGTTTTCCTTCCGGAATCTCATACATCTTGGTTTGATACACCTTTCCGTAATCCGTAAAGAACAGGAGGTTGGCGTGCGCAGAAGCCACCATAAAGTGCGTCACGACGTCTTCCTCTTTAGTGGACATATCAATCACGCCCACCCCGCCGCGCTTTTGCGCTTTGTACTCAGAAGGATTGGTGCGCTTTACATACCCTCCCGCGGTGATGACGAGCACCGAATCCTCATCCGGAACCAAATCTTCAACGGAAATGTTCTTCACCCCGCCCTTTATGATTTTTGTGCGCCGATCGTCTCCGTATTTCTCGGCAACCTCCCGCAGCTCGTCTTTGACGACTGCGAGAATGTTTTTTACTGAGGAGAGAATCTTCTTGAGCGTCTTGATAAGTTCCTGGATTTCTAAAAGTTCGTCTTCTATTTTCTTTCGCTCAAGCCCCGCAAGCGTCTGAAGTCGCATCGAAAGAATCGCGACGGTTTGCGCTTCGGTAAACCCAAACTTCTTACGAAGGGCGAGATCTGCCTCCGGTACATCTTTTGCCTTCTTGATGACGGCGATGACCTCATCTATGTGATCGAGCGCCTTGGAAAGGCCAAGAAGAATGTGTTCGCGCTCTTCTGCCTTTCGCAAATCATGCTCAGTACGCTTTTTCACCACATCCTCGCGGTGCGCGACAAAGTGCCCGAGTATGCTCTTCAAGGAAAGCGTTTGCGGTACGCTGTCGACCAAGGCAAGCATGTTGTAGTGGAACGTAGTTTCAAGCTCCGTGTGTTTAAAGAGCGAGTTTAAAACTGCCTGGGGGTGGGCGGTGCCTTTGAGCTCCACCACTACCCGTATGTCCTCTGCCGATTCGTCTCGCAAATCACGGACGCCCTCAATCTTTTTGTCGCGTACCAAATCCGCAATGCGCATGATGAGGTCTGCCTTGTTTACGCGGTAGGGAATCGACGTGATGATGATGGAAGAGCCTTTTTTATCTTCCACAATTTCCGCCACGCCCCTGCACACCACCCCGCCCTTGCCGGAGGCGTACGCGTGTTTTATATCAGCCTGGTTAAAAGCAATACCTCCAAGCGGAAAATCAGGACCTTTTACAAATTCCAGAAGGTCTTCGGTCGTAGCGTCCTCATGATCAATGATGTGTATCGCCGCATCGATTACTTCGCGCAGGTTGTGCGGCGGAATATTGGTCGCCATACCAACGGCGATTCCGAGCGTCCCATTGAGGAGAAGATTGGGTGCTGCGGCCGGAAGTACCGTGGGTTCCTTCAGCGTACCGTCGTAGTTTGGATTCCATCCCACCGTTTCCTTATCTAGGTCACGGAGCATCTCCCCGCCCACTCTGCTCATTTTTGCTTCCGTATAACGGTAGGCAGCGGGAGGATCCCCGTCTATAGAACCGAAGTTTCCTTGGCCAATCACGAGCGGATAGCGCGTCGCGAAATCCTGCGCTAATTTCACCATAGCGTCATAGACCGCCACATCTCCGTGCGGGTGGTATTTCGCGATAACGTCTCCCACAACGGCTGCAGATTTCTTGGTCTTTGCAGTAGGTCCGAGTCCATTCTCCTGCATTGAGAAGAGGATGCGTCGGTGCACGGGCTTCATGCCGTCGCGCACATCAGGAAGTGCGCGCGAGGTAATGACCGACATCGCGTAGTCAAGGTATGACGAACGCATCTCAGCAGTTATAGACTGCACTATAACCGATCCGGTCGATTGCGGTACGTCAGGAAGAGTGGTGTCTTTCTTTTTCATAAAAGATCGCCCGAAACTTATTTAAAACGGAATAACCGTCCGGGTGTCGACCGTCTCTCCCTCAGGAAGCGTCGTCTCCGCTTCGGTCTCTATAATCTGTATCTCGGATGCTTCCTGAAATACATCGCCAAACGCACCAGCGGCTGCGGTAAGGTCATCTACGACATTCCTGCCCGTCGCATCCGCGATGTTTCGCGATTCCTCCGCAGGAGCAAGGGAAAGCGCTCCCGAGGCAGAGAGATTCAGCACATATCCGGCTGCAATGAGAAAGGTAATACCGACAGATACGCCAAGCGCAATACGCTGCCGTATATGCTCGGGCTTTCTTCGCATGTCTTCTAGATAGTCGCGTACGTGCATACGCCTAGGGGGTGAGAACTAGTATAGCACCATCTTTGTCGACCATATCTTTCTTTTTAAGCGTGAGCTTGTCAGTTTTCTCGTCCGCGCCTCCCTCTTCTTTTAGATACGCATCGAGTGCTTTTGCCGCGCCCATACCACTCCAATGCATGGGGACGATGATCTTCGGTTCAAGCATGGTAGAGAGCTTTGCTGCAGAAGTGCTCCCGAGTACGCCCTCGCCCCCTATAGGAACAAACAACACATCGATCTCGTCGATACTTTCTTTTGCTTCGGGAGGAAGCTCTCCGTCGGAGAGTGCGCCGAGGTGCACGAGCGTCATGCCTTCAAGCTTAACCGCGTAGACGGTGTTCATAGCATTCTCTTCATCCTTTCGAAGTCCATACTTGCTTTTCGTGAGAAATCCCTGCACCGTCACTCCTTCTTTTTCATACTCTCCAGGACCCGTAATTGCAAAGGGTACTTTCTCTCCGTAGGTGACTTCTTCAATACCATTAAAATCCGGGTGGTTGCGGGAGACGAGGGCGATATCGGCACCAAAGCGCACTCCCGGTAGGGTTCCTTTCTTTGAGATAGGATCAAAGACGAGCGTAAGGTCACCAAAGGTGACCTTAAAGCACTGTCCGCCGTGGTGGGTGATGACCATAGTATGGCCTTATTTTAGCACAAAACGGTGTACTGTGCACTCGTGATACCCCTTGTGATTTTCCTCGAGAGTGGTATATTCGTCCTTGCCCACGCCTAGGTGTGAAAACCGATGGCAAAGCAATCCCTGAAATGGTCATAGGAGAATACCATGAACCGTCGTTGGTACTATGCCCGCGGCTCTCCTGCTCAAACCATGCAGCAGCAAGCCAAGGCCTGGATAATCGACCACCGCTCGAACTGACCGGCGCGCGTCGCCGTTGAGGCGTCGCAAGAAGGAGTTAACCATGCTCTTTAGGGAACGAAGTACGATCGCTCGGCTTGGGTAACAGCGCGATACCTATGACGAGCACGTGTGCGGGGGCGAAAGCTCCCGCATACCTCTCAAGACTGCCTTTCGAGGCGGTTTTTTAATGTATGACGTACAACCACCTTCTGCGCCGTTATGCACTCCACTCGCTTGCATAGTTCTCGCCGCAGGCGTAGTCTCACCCGTATCGAGGGATGGGTTCATTTCCCTACCTCTCGGTATCCCAAGCCATCGCAAAGGAGACAAGCGATGAAACATGTGAAGCAATCGGCCCAATCGACCGGCCCGCCTACCAGCCTCGTGACGACAGCGGCCACCGAAGCGCAAAAGCACGCGCACGGCCATAGCGACCAAACGTCAGCGGCGACGACAACGGCGACATGATCCGACGGGCGACAGGAGGAATCCGCCGAGCACCCGCGTAAGGGCTAGCAGCAATGCCAGAAATCCTACCGGGCTCGAACACATGAAGGTAAGTCGGGAATTAGGGAAAAATGCTCGCAGCTCCCTAATTCCCGCTCACCCCAAAGGCCCTATCTTTTGATAGAGGCTTTTTTTATTGGCCTCTCTGTGCTAGTATTCCTTTAGTCAAGAGCGCGTGCATAAGCCGTAAGTCGGGCTAACCCTTGGAAAGGCACAAGAAATTATGGTTTAGGCGTTAGGGAATTCCCCTAACACCCTAAAGCCTAGTGGCTAAAACCTAGTTCAAGAACCCGCGACGCGGACGCTCTCGATTCCACTCACCATTATGTCTGAAGAAACTGCAGTCGCGGCTGTAAAGCCAGAGCCCGTTACCATTCACCTTGATCCTGGGCACCCCATGGCGGGAATGATTGACGCTATACAAACCCCGCCCAAAGTCGGAGAGCTCGTCGAGGGTACCATCATCGCGCTCGTGCGCGGGCGCCTCTACGTAGATCTCCCTCCCTGGGGCACGGGCATTATTTACGGTCGCGAATATTTAAATGCTGCGGACGTACTGCGCAAAGCAAATCCGGGCGACCTTATCAGTGCAAAAGTCGTAGACACCTCGGGTCTTGAAGGTTATATCGAACTCTCTCTCAAAGAAGCGCGCCAGGCTGCTATCTGGGGCGAGGCGGAATCCGCCATACTCTCCGAAACCACCTACACGCTCACTGTGGAGGAAGCAAACAAAGGCGGTCTCATCCTCTCGTGGCAGGGAATTCAGGGTTTCCTTCCCGCCTCTCAACTCACCAAGGAGCACTATCCGCGAGTTCCCGAGGGTGACAAGGAGAAAATTATCGGAGAGCTCCAGAAGCTCGTGGGCATACCACTTTCCGTGCGCATCATTACTGCAGACGCCAAGGAGGGTAAGCTCATCTTCTCAGAGCGCGGTGGTACTGATGAGGAAGAAAAAACCTCGCTCGTCGACAAATACCAGGTGGGAGATGTCGTCGAAGGAGAGATCACGGGCGCCGTTGATTTCGGTGTCTTTGTGAAGCTCGAGCAGGGACTTGAGGGGTTGGTACACATTAGTGAGCTTGATTGGGGGCTCGTGGAAGACCCACGCGCACTCTTTAAAGTGGGCGACAAGGTGAGCGTGAAGGTGATCGAGATAAAGGAAGGAAAAGTATCTCTCTCGGTGAAGGCGCTGAAAGAAAACCCTTGGAGGGCAGCGGCTGAACGCTACCAGAAAGGTATGGAAATCTCAGGGGTCATCATCAAATACAACAAGCACGGCGCACTCGCCTCGATTGAGGAGGGTGTTGCGGGTCTTGTGCACATCTCTGAGTTTGCGTCACCGCAAGAGCTCCGCGATACCTTGGAGCTTGGAAAAAGCTATCCGTTTGCTATTAAGGTGTTTGAGCCGAAAGATCAGCGCATGACCCTTGCCTACGCGGGTCCGCGCAAGACAAAAAGATAAAACAGAGAATCACGTAGTGATGTCTCTTTACAAGAGAAGCACCGGCGAGCCTGGGGCTTGCCGGTGCTTTTTCGTGTACGAGGAC
>JBASFO010000090.1:0-2961 GCA_049653065.1 Minisyncoccia bacterium | reverse complement strand
AAGGAGATACACCGCGCCAAGAATCTTGAGTGAACGTGCTGAAGAGCCGGGATAGCGAGATGCGACCACAAGCAAAATCACGCCGAAGAGACTATGTACAAGATTGTGCACGAGATTCGTGTGAAAGAGCGCTCCCTCTCCGACGAGCGGGTTTTGTACAAACCCAAGAAGCCCCACAAGCACAAACACCACACCAAAGAGAATTGCGAGATTCCTAGCCATAGAGTAAATGAAAATGTGGAGCAGAGAGCCCTAAAGCCCACTCCATGAAGTAAGTATAGTGCGCTGCCATGCCGTAGGAGGACACTGTGTGGACAACTCGAGTTCCTAGTTTATCAAAGATGTACGATCAGAATATAGTGACATACGATATTACTATATTCGTGCTTGACATGATGAAGTACTAGGAGGATAATAGATTTAGACGCTCTTTGCATGCGTCGACGAGGAGGCCTCTCTGGAGCGCCTCGTAAGACTAGTTCACTCCTAGTCTTACTTATCCATCACAAAAAACCTATGCCTATTCTTGGGGCACTCGGTCTTCTGCTGACGATACTCGTTCTGCAAGGAATGGTGCCTAAAATCTTTCACGAGATAGAAGCCACCATCCTCGCACTTCTTCACGGCGCACAAATCTCCATCGAAGCTGCAACGCAACTTGCCGCTATCGCTGGGACACTCGCCCCGTAAGAAAACACCGACCGGACCCTTGTGGTCCGGTTTGTCTTTTGGCTCCGCATAATCGCGGACTGCATGCGTCCGCTAGGAAGATGTTCCTTCGAGAATGCCGAGGATAGCCTCTATGTGCCTAGCGAGTTCCTGTTCCGTAGCTGCGTAACCTTCAGGGTCCTTTTCGCGGTACGCTTCAAGCGCCGTAGCGAGCTCTCCTAGTTTTTTCTCAATATCAGCATCCATAAGTATAGCGTTAGTCTAAGCAGCCTGGGCTTCTGTCGCTTCATGCTCAGTCAAGACTTTCTCTATGACTGATGCCAGTATTACCAGGGACTGCATACGCCCTACACGTTTGAATTTTTCAGTTTGATGCTTAGCAACTGCCGCAGTAAGGCCGTTCATGATGTTGCCCCACATCTTGTGACCCATACCTGCGAGCGCACCGCCGACTCCTCCCTTTTCGGCCTCAATTACGGCGGCACTCGCACCTGTCATTCGCCGTGCCATCTGACCGACTGTCTCCGGTGCATGCGTTGAAAGAATATCGACCACTCTTTGGGCACTTGCAACCCCACTCCCTGCGCGTTTGATAAGCGAATCAACCATTCCTTTGGCCCCATCTAGGAATGGTGTCATCACTCCCCTTTTCTCTTGCGAAATCTCTCCTCCGCCAGCCTCAAGCCTTGCAAGCACATTAGCGAACCTTTGAAGGATTTCGTGCGGACTTTGTTCATGCGCTTCAAGCGCGATTTCTGGGCCACTTTGACCCGCCGGCACTAGCGCACTACTAAGTATTTTGTCGAGGGGATTAGTCATAAACTAAAGGCTAGCATGCCTTCTTGACTTAGGTTTCCTTTTCTGTGGATAACGATATTGGGTAATTTTTAACTCTTAAAAGCGTTGGTGCCCTCGTCTTCACGGCGGTTGAGAGGACCTTCCTCAAACCCCATATAGTGCCCCACCTCATGCCACAGGGTCTCACGAATTACTTTGCGTACGTTGTTTCTAAACTCACTGGTATGATCGTCGGTCAGCTCGCGCGCTTCGTCGAGTATCGGGAGACGAAAGAGCGTAATGGTGTCTGGAAGCGTGCCTCCCATACCATACTCCGCACCGCGCGCGGTGCGCGGCACGCCGCGATAGAGGCCAAGCAGAGTCTCCTCTCCGGAGAGATTTTCTTCGCACCGCAGCTCTTCGTCGGGCTCATCCTCTACGAGAAGCGCGACATTTTTTATGTGCGCAGTAAATTTCTCAGGCATGTCGTTCCACGCCTCCTCCGCAAATGCCCTAAACGTCGCTTCATCCATGCGCTCGATTCTACCGCACACATCCTACCCCGTAGGATAAGTCTCAAGGAGGGTACGTCTAAGATTCTGACTCATACACACTGCAGGACCTATCTCTTCTCTTGATTTTTCTGTGAGGTAAGGTTTGTCCTACGGGGTATACTGCTCCTTTATGGAGCTTCCCTTCCTCGGTATGACGTTGCCCGAGATGATCGCATCGGTCGGATACCTCGGTGTCTTTCTCATCGTATTTGTTGAATCCGGCATTCCTATCGGCATAGTGCTACCGCTGCCCGGCGACACTCTGCTCTTCTCCGCAGGACTCCTTGCGGCAGGCGGCGCATTCTCTCTCGTGCCACTAATCACCACTATTGTCATTGCCGCTATAGTGGGGGACAGTGCTGGGTACTGGTTTGGTGCAACCTACGGTCCAAAGATTTTTGCAAAGGGCGATGGCCTCTTTCTTAACCGCCGTAATCTCGAACGTACCACAACGTTCTATCAGAAATACGGGAAAGGCGCGTTGATAGTCGCGCGTTTCCTTCCCCTCTTTCGAACACTTGTGCCCATCTTTGCGGGTGTCGGTTCTATGCGGTATCGCGATTTTCTTTTCTTTAATGTAGCGGGAGCCCTCCTATGGGGAATCTCGATCACCCTTCTTGGCTACTACCTAGGCACGCTTATTCCAAACGTCGACCATTACCTCCTCCCCATACTCATGCTCGTCATCATCGTGTCTGGAATCTCTATGTGGCGCGAATACATTCATGCAAAGCGCGAACGCGCAAAAGACGGTTAAAGAAACTTTTGAGTTGCTGATTTCATGATATGGTGGCGTACATACAAGCTAGAACACGAAATATTTAACATGCGCCTTAAAAAAGCGGCCGAAAGTGCTCGGATTGCAGCTCGTTGAGAGTCAAAAAGTACGGTCGACGACGAGGGTTGCAACGGTATCGATGCAACGAGTACATGTGCAACACCAGGTGTTGCACATGTACAC
>JBASFO010000089.1:0-5336 GCA_049653065.1 Minisyncoccia bacterium | reverse complement strand
GTCATACACTCACCGATACAGAGAATGGCCATAGCGCTTGGAGCAATACGTGACAAGAAGAGTGCTTAATTACTAAGATTCGTACCACACTCGTATGTCTGATGAAATAACGCAGGACGCTCCAGTTGAAGAAACTGCGGCGCAAGTTAAGGAGGAGAAAGAAGTAGCGGTTCCCGCAAAGTTTAAGAAAATTGTTGAAGAAATAGAAGCGATGACCGTACTTGAGCTTAATGAGCTCGTGAAAGTCTTCGAAAACAAATTCGGCGTGTCGGCGACCGCAGTTGCTGCCGCTGGTCCCGCCGGAGGTGCTGCCGCCGGAGGTGCCGAAGAGAAGTCTACGGCAGACGTAGAGCTCTCGGACGCCGGAGGCAACAAGATCAGTGTCATCAAGGTCGTCAAAGAGGTACTGGGCCTTGGTCTCAAGGAGGCAAAGGATCTTGTGGATGGAGCCCCCGCAATGTTGAAGGCAGGGGTGAAAAAGGAGGAAGCCGAAGAACTCAAAAAGAAGATTGAGGAAGCCGGAGGTAAGGTCACCCTTAAGTAACTTTTCCGCGAGGGGCGAGGGCGGAACGCACATCTTCGATTTTCCGGAGCAGACTGTGCAACACCAGGTGTTGCACAATCTCCAGGTGTTGCACAATCTGTAAAAAGTAAGATGTGGGCTATTCGCTCATGACCGCACGCACATTCTCGTATTTGTTCGCAGGATCCCAGAAAATCCAAGAAGGAAGACCGGCATCATACGTCGCTTGCATCTCGGCGAGGATGTCCTGCGGCAGGTAAGTCTTTGCCGTGACCAGCAAAAAGCCCCATCCTGGGGCTTTTTGCCTCATATCCGCACCCTTGCGCAAGGGGAGGGGGCGCCCTGTACAATAGAGAAGTACTACGGCAATGGATCCCCTCGCGAAACTTTTCGGTTCTTCAGCGCGTTTGAAACTCATGCGCCTTTTTCTCTTTAATGATGCTGACTGGTATTCGTTTTCCGGAGCAGCTTCGCGTGCCAAAGTAGCGAAGGATGTCGCACGACGAGAAATCTCTTCATTGCTTCTCATCGATCTTCTTCGAAAGAAAAAAGGGAAGGGCGGTCCCTTTTTTGCCGCGAATCCAAAGTTTGTACACTATGAGTCGTTGCGTACGTTTCTGCGCACTTCCTCAGGTGTTGATGACGCAAGCATTAGTCACACACTGCGCAAAGCAGGAAGCCTTCGACTCGTAGCGCTCTCGGGCCTCTTTACCGGAGTATCAGAATCAAAAGTGGACCTTCTCATTGTGGGAGACCGTCTTGATGAACGCACACTCGCGACCATTATCCATTCTCTTGAAGCAGAGCTTGGAAGAGAACTACGCTATGCGTCATTTACGACTGAGGATTTCCGCTATCGGGTGGGTGTGTATGATCGTCTCGTTCGTGATGTACTCGACTACCCGCATCGGGTGGTGATTGACAAAATAGGCCTATAAGGGAAGTAGCAGTGAGCGAAGCTCGGTGCTACGGACACTTATGCAACGAAACTGACCCTATCTTCTCTGGGTCAGTTTCTCGCTAAAGGTATTTTGCGGACACGTATGCATGAAACTTGGCGGGATTTTCCCGCGGCAAGTTTCAGGCGAAGGAAATCTACAGTGCAGGGTGGCCAAGGCGTGTTGTATGGAGTATCCACACAGTGACGGCGGGGCGGGTACGATCTGCTACACTTAGGGGAGCCCCATGGGAAAGCCATGCAGTGACGGTCAACCAGTGGGGTAGAACATTGCAGAGTTCGGGGCATACCTTCGGAATCTGGATGCTTTATCCCACGGGACGCCCGTATTATCAGGAGTAATCCTACTTACTTACAAAACGATTATGTTTTTCCAAACATGGGCAGATGTGCTCACTCAATCCTTCCAGAATCTCTTCTATGGATTGGTTGCCTTCCTCCCGAACCTTTTGGCCGCCATTATTATCTTCATCATCGGTTGGGTGATAGGAGTAGGGCTCGCGCGCGTTGTCGCACAGGTGATCGGTGCCATTCGCGTTGACCAAGCACTACGAGCCGCAGGTGTCGACAAAGTAGTCGAGCGTGCTGGCTTTACCCTCAACTCAGGTGCCTTTCTAGGCGTACTCGTGAAGTGGTTCTTCATCATCGTATTCCTCGTTGCGGCACTTGATGTGCTCGGGCTTACCGAAGTGACGATATTCCTCCGGGCCGTGGTCTTAGGCTACCTCCCTCAGGTGATTGTCGCGGTACTCATCCTGCTCGTTGCCGCAGTACTAGCGGAGGCCGCACAACGCGTGGTCGCTGGTGCCGCAGCTGCTGCTCACTTGAAGAGCGCAAACTTCCTCGGAGCACTCTCGCGCTTTGCTATCTGGGTATTTGCGATTCTCGCGGCCTTGGACCAGCTTGGCGTTACGCCGTTTGTGCAAACACTCTTCACCGGTGTGGTGGTAGCACTAGCTCTTGCGTTTGGTCTTGCCTTCGGGCTTGGGGGCCAGCAGGCAGCCGCTCGAGTACTCGAGAAGATGCGCGAGCAGATAGAAGAGTAGAATCTCCAGACGAGTTTGAAACAAAGAATGGCGCACTTGCGCCATTCTTTGTTTCATGGTATGGTATTTTCGTTACACGTACCCGCGCCGGACGGATTCCGGTACTCCAATTTTGGAGACACACATGGACGACGACGAATGCAATGAGCTGGCTGACCGGCTCGAGAATTACGTTGAGAGGCTTCAGGGCATAGACGCCCTGCCTCCCGGCAGCGCGCCAGCCGTCATAAGGGGCGTTGCTGACGCGCTTCTCGAAGAAATCGCCATGCTGCGCGACAGCTAGCACGTCCTCATACCTTAACGGCCGCGCCGAGAACTTCTCTCAGCGCGGCCGTTTGCTTATACCCAGTATCCCCGGCAGGACAAACCTTAACCAAGGTACGTAAAGTGGCAAACGACACTTTTTTAATGCGAAGAAAACAAAGTAAATAAGGGCGATTTCCTAGAGACTTGTCCTGCCGGGTATCCCCAGGTTCTAGGGGATTTTTCAGCAGTTTGACACCATTACTCTCTTCCTATATTCTACGGGGACGTGTCAAAGAACTTGAACAAGGCCCGAAAACGAAGCGGATAGATCCCGCGCCTTTTGTGGCGCTCGGAGAAGCCGCCCTCGTAGGCGGCTTCTCTCGTTCTTGTGGGCACGCGGGCCTTTGAAATATGAATATGCAAAGGTAACCCCTCCGCATGCGTGCGGAGGGGAGTGCAGCGATAGTGTGTATTCTTGAAAAAGAGTCGCACTATCAAACAATCACTGAAATAACGTTGATGTGGTGTTCAGGTTTCCGCACAGGAAACGTGAAGGGTGCGCGGTGGATGCCTAGGCCTGTGAGAGCGATGAAGGACGCGATTAACCTGCGATAAGCTTCGGGGAGGCGGTATGTAGCCCTCGATCCGAAGATTTCCGAATGGGGAAACCCAGCCAGCTCTGCTGGTTGTCCTGACTTTTTAAGGAAGGACGCGAACCTCGGGAAGTGAAACATCTCAGTACCGAGAGGAAAAGAAAACAAAAGCGAGTTGTTTTCCGTGCGTGCGTTATGTTCGCGCGTATGGAAAACAACTCTCGCGATTCCCCAAGTAGCGGCGAGCGAAACGGGAGAAGCCCAAACCAGATTAATGCTTGCATTGATTTGGGGTTGTAAGGCAAGAGCTCCGTACTTGTACGGCATAAGTTACAAAATGTCTCTATAGTAGAAGCTGCTGGAAAGCAGCGCCCCAGAGGGTAATGGCCCCGTATACGAAATAGATGACGACTTATGTGCTCTTGTTCTTGAGTAGCTCGGGACACGAATAGCCCGGGTGAATCTGCCGGAACTAACCGGTAAGGCTAAATATCTCACAGGACCGATAGTGAACTAGTACCGTGAGGGAAAGGTGAAAAGAACCCCGAGAGGGGAGTGAAATAGAACTGAAACCGCGTACTTACAAAGGGTTACGGTGGGGCTTGCTCCATCGTAGCGTGCCTATTGAAGAATGAGCCTGCGAGTGTATGTATGTCGCACGACTAAGTCCGTAATGGGACGGAGTCACAGGGAAACCGAGTGTGAATAGCGCGTTTGTGTCATACATACGACCCGAAGCAGTGTGAGCTTGCCATGAGCAGGGTGAAGGTTGTCGAAAGACAGCTGGAGGCCCGAACCCGTACGTCGTTCAACGCGTTGGGATGACTTGTGGTAAGGAGTGAAAAGCTAATCGAACACTGTAATAGCTGGTTCTCTCCGAAACAGCTTTTGGGCTGGCGTCGTGTGATCCTTCCGGGGGTAGAGCACTGGAAGGGGTAAACAGGGAGAAATCTCGTTACTCCTATCAACCTCCGAATACCGGAAATCTACAACACGGCAGTTAGACCATGGGGGCGAAGCTCCATCGGTCAAAAAGGGAAGAGCCTAGATCGCCAGTTAAGGCCCCAAAATCTACGCTGAGTACAACTTAAGGAAGTGAGGATTCAAAGACAATGAGGATGTTGGCTTAGAAGCAGCCATCATTTAAAGAAAGCGTACCAGCTCACTCATCGAGAGTCCTTGCGCCGAAGATGATCGGGGTTAAGCGTAGTGCCGAAACTGCGGGTGTGCATCGTATTCGTACGATGCATGCGGTAGGAGAGCGTTCCAATCTGCGATGAAGGTAAAGGGGTGACCCATACTGGAGCGTTTGGAAGTGAGAATGCAGGTACAAGTAACCACAATGCGGGTGAGAACCCCGCACGTCGAAAGAGCAAGGTTTCCGAAGCTATGGTGATCAACTTCGGGTTAGTCGGGCCTAAGGGGATGGTGAAAACCGCACCCGATGGACACATGGTTAATATTCCATGACCGAATATATATGCGATGGAGAGACGGACTGCTGTATGCGTTGCCCATTATTGAATTTGGGTCCGTGTCGTGAGGAGGTGTACTAGGAAAATCCGGTATGCACTAACTCCAAGCGAAGCGGCAATTTCCTTCTTCACGAGGGAGAGAGAGTGTAAAGCGCGGTTCCAAGAAAATCTTCTAAGCTTCAATATATATTTGACCGTACCGCAAACCGACACAGGTGCTCTGGTCGAGAAGACTAAGACGAACGAGTGAGAGGTCCTCAAGGAACTCGGCAAAAAAGCGGCCGTACGTTCGCAATAAGGCCTGCCCGTAGCAATACGGGCCGCAGCGAAAGACTCCCTGGCAACTGTTTACCAAAAACACAGCTCCCTGCGAACTCGTAAGAGGATGTATAGGGGGTGACACCTGACCAATGCCGGAAGGTCAAGCGCGGGAGGTACAGTACTTCGGTACTGTGCTGGACCGTATAAGCCCCGGTGAATGTCGGCGATAACTAT